>NZ_RZTC01000015.1:0-4311 GCF_004023165.1 Mesorhizobium sp. M7A.F.Ca.MR.176.00.0.0
CGCCAGATTGATGGCGCCCTCAAAGCCGCCGCTGCCGGCAAAGGTCGACGGCATCGTCGTGCTCGGCGGCGGCTTTGAGGGCGCCATCAATCTGGCGCGCGGCGGCTATGAGTTGAACAGCAGCGGCGATCGGATGGTCGAGACCGCAGTTCTGGCCCGGCGCTTTCCCACCGCCAAGGTGGTCGTCTCCGGCGGCACCGGCGCGTTGTTTCTCGATGGCGAGGGCGATGCCGCAACCGCGCCGCGCCTGCTCACCGCGCTTGGCGTGGCCGCCGATCGTCTGATCCTGGAGAACAAATCCCGCAACACCTATGAGAACGCGGTCTTCACCAAGGAGTTGGTCACGCCGAAGCCCGGCGAGACCTGGCTGCTCGTGACCTCAGCCTTCCATATGCCGCGCGCCAAGGCGCTGTTCGACAAGGCTGGCTTCGCCACCGTTCCCTGGCCGGTCGACTATCGCACCTCGGGCAAAGAAGGCATCGGGCTGTTCCGCGATAATCCGGCCGACTCACTGCAGGCCACCACCATGGCCATCCGCGAATGGATCGGGCTTTTTGCCTATTGGCTGTCTGGCCGGATCGATCAGCCTTTTCCAGGCGGCTGACCGATCACCGCCTGCCTGGCGGCCGAGAAGAACTGGCGCCGCACCAGAACGGCCAGCAGCAACAGCGTCGACAACACGAACACCATGGGGTCGACGAACCAGCCGAGATAACCGATCGAGAAGAACACCCCGCGCAGGCCGGAGTTGAAGTGCTTTCCGGCCAGCATGTTCATTTGCGCCGCACGCCACACCGCCGTTTCGGTGACCGGATTGCGTGAGGCTTCGCCATGCGGGATCGGCACGGCGCCGATCAGGATCGTGCAATAGTTGAACAGCCGGTACGCCCAGCCGAATTTGAAGAACGAAAACGCCAGGATCAGCACCAGCCCGAACACCTTTATCTGGAAGGCCGCGCGCGACGGCGCGCCACCCAGGGGCAGGTCGCTGAGCACTTCAAGAACCCGGTCGGACGCGCCGAGCAGGGCAAAGCAGCCGCCGATGGCGATCAGCGAGCTGGAGGCGAAGAAGGCGGTGCCTTGCTGCAGCCCGCTCATAATGGCGGTGTCGACGATGCGGATCTCGCGCTCGGCCATGGTCCGCATCCAGGCTTGCCGCTGTGCATTCATCGCCGTCGTCAGCGATATGCGGCTGACCAGCTTGCCATCGGAGGCGAACGTGTGCAGCAGCCACGCGACGAGGAAGAAGGCCAGCGCCGCGAGATCGGCTGTCGAAAGATCGAGGGAATCGCCCATGGACTGAATTTATCACATTCAGCGCAATCGCTTCGATGTCCGCATACAGCGATCGTACCAATGTCGCTGCCGGAGCAAACAAGGTCGGCGGGTGCAGCGCCGCGATTTCCAAAAGAGCGGAAACATCGTGGGAATTCCTATATGTAGTCCTCGACCTGACTCCAGGAGACAACGCCGCGTGTTCCTTTCGGTTTTCGACCTGTTCAAGATCGGCATAGGACCCTCGAGTTCGCACACGATGGGGCCGATGACCGCCGCTGCGCGGTTTCTCGACGAGGTCGCGGGAAATGACTGGCCGCGTCCGGCGGGCGTCAAGGTTGACCGGCTTGGCGCGAGCCTGCACGGGTCACTCGCCTACACCGGCATTGGCCACGGCAGTGATCGCGCCGTCATGCTCGGCCTTGCCGGTCTGACGCCGCAGACGGTCGATCCCGACCAGGCCGATGGCATTGCCAGCCGCATCGCCGCCGAAAAGCGCATTTCGCCGCCCGGCCATCCCTCCTATCGCTTTGATCCGGCCACCGATCTGGTGCTGGACCGCAAGACGCCGCTCACCGGTCACGCCAACGGCATGGCGTTCTACGCCTATGACGCCGGCGGCCGCCTGCTGCTCAAGCGCATCTATTATTCGATCGGCGGCGGCTTCGTGGTTTCCGAAGAAGAACTGCAGCGGATGAAAGCCAAGGGTTCGGTGACAACCGAAGGCAAGAAAGTGCCTTATCCGTTCAAGAATGCGGTCGAGATGCTGGCCATGGCCGGCAAAAGCGGCCTTTCCATCGCCGACATGAAACGCGTCAACGAGGAGACGCAGATGACGCGCGAGGAGCTCGACGCCGGCCTCGACGAAATCTGGAGCGCCATGAAGGGCTGCATCGACCGTGGCCTGTCGCAGGATGGCATCATGCCGGGTGGGCTGAAGGTGCGCCGCCGTGCCCGCATGCTGCACGATAAGCTGCAGGAGCAGTGGCAGCAGAACAAGCCCAATCCTTTGCTCGCCAATGACTGGCTGTCGATCTACGCCATGGCCGTGAACGAGGAAAATGCCGCCGGCGGCCGCGTGGTCACCGCGCCGACCAATGGCGCTGCCGGCACGCTTCCGGCGGTGCTGCGCTACTGGCTGCATTTCCATCCCGAGGCGGACCAGCCGAGCATTCGTGATTTCCTGCTGACGGCTGCCGCCGTTGGCGGCATCATCAAGACCAACGCATCGATCTCGGGCGCCGAGGTCGGCTGTCAGGGTGAGGTAGGCTCCGCGTCGGCGATGGCGGCGGCCGGCCTGTGCGCCGTCATGGGCGGCACGCCCGAGCAGGTCGAGAATGCCGCCGAGATCGCGCTCGAACATCATCTCGGCATGACCTGCGATCCGGTCGGCGGGCTGGTGCAGGTGCCGTGCATAGAACGCAATGCGCTGGGCGCGGTCAAGGCGGTGACCGCAGCGTCACTGGCCATCAAGGGCGACGGCATCCATTTCGTACCGCTCGATGCGGCGATCGAGACCATGCGCCAGACCGGCCTCGACATGAACGAGAAGTACAAGGAAACCAGCCTTGGCGGGCTTGCAGTCAACGTCGTGGAGTGCTGAAGGCTGGCCTAAACCGCCACTGTGGAGAAGTCGATCCGGTCGTTGACGCGTTCGCGTGCGGGACTAACCTTAAGCGATGTCTCTCAATCTCATAAAACTCTGTGTCGGCTGCGACAGCGTCGAGGATCTCGAAGAGTGGATCGCCTTCCGCCTCGACGAGCGGCGGCGCGCCGGTGAGCCGGTCGAGCAGTATCACACCACCCGCATGATGCCGACACGCGGCGCCGAGGTTTCCGATGGCGGTTCGCTCTATTGGGTGATCAAAGGCAATGTGCAGTGCCGCCAGTTGATCACCGAAATCCGGCCGTTCACCGACAGTGAAGGCATAGGCCGTTGCCATCTGATACTCGACCCCGAGGTTGTACGCACCGACTGGCAGCCGCGCCGGGCTTTTCAGGGCTGGCGCTACCTGAAACCGGCGGACGCGCCGCTCGATCTGGGCAAGGGCAAGGCCGGATTGATCGAGATGCCGCCGAAACTCAGGCGCGAGCTGGCCGATCTCGGTCTGCTCTGACCCCAGGTGGCATCACCGCCTGGCCCTTTGCACCGCCCGATGTGGGGCTTGCAAGCGATGTGGCAACGCCACATCTTGTTTTTCATGAGTGATAAGAAGCAGCCTGTGCCAGCGAGGACCAGTCCTGCGCCGGTCAAGCCTCAATCCAACGCCGGCGAGATCGACGCCTTCATTCGTCAGGCGAGGACACTTGCCGCGTCGGCGACCGGTTCGGGCAGGCTGATCCTTGCCCTCGACGCGACGATGAGCCGCCAGCCGACCTGGGATCTGGCCTGCACGCTGCAGGGCCAGATGTTCGACGCAGTCGGCAAGGCCGGAACCCTCAGCGTGCAACTGGTTTATTTTCGCGGCCTCGGCGAGTGCCGTTCGTCGGCTTTCGTGAGCGACACCAATGCCTTGAAGCAGCTGATGACGCGGATCGAATGCCGCAGCGGCCACACCCAGATCGGAAAGGTCCTGACGCATGCGCTGAAACAGACGGCGGCCGCCAAGGTCAATGCGCTGGTCTACATCGGCGACGCGATGGAAGAGAATATCGACGATCTGGCCGAAAAGGCCGGCAGCCTCGGCCTTCATGGCGTTCCTGTCTTCGTGTTTCAGGAAGGCCATGATTCCGGCGCGGAAAAGGCGTTCAAAGAGATTGCGCGGCTTTCCAAGGGGGCTTGGTTCCGATTTGATCGGCGGGCTGCCACGACCTTGGCAGGGCTGCTTTCGGCCGTCGCCGTGTATGCGACCGGCGGGTTGAAGGCGCTCGAAGCCAGGGGCAGGCCGGAAGACCGGCTGATGATCGAGCATCTGCGGGGCGGCGGAAAATAATGGGCGCAATCATCGCTTTTGTAGCGTTGCTTCTGCTGCTTCTCGGCGCGGTGACGATCTTTCTGCGTGCCGAGCCGGCGAAACTGGCGAGCACGCTGCGAAC
>NZ_RZTC01000015.1:4320-52659 GCF_004023165.1 Mesorhizobium sp. M7A.F.Ca.MR.176.00.0.0
CGCTGCGAACGCTCGGGCCGGCCCTTCTGGCAGTTGTCGGCGTCGCCGTGCTTGTGGTCGGCCGTGAGGGCATCGGCGGCATGATTCTCACCGGGGCAATTGCCTGGTATGGTTCCATGCGAATGAAAGGCCGGCCGGCCGGCCTTGCCCCGGGCAAACGCTCGACGGTGCGCACGGCGGCATTGGAAATGGAGCTCGATCACGATACCGGCGGCCTCGAAGGACTGGTCCTGGCTGGCCGCCACGAAGGCAAGATGCTTGGCGCGATGGGGCTGGCGGAATTGCAACACCTCTACCGCGAACTCTCCAGCGATCCAGAGAGCCGACAGCTGCTAGAGACGTATCTTGACGGCAGATTTCCCGTCTGGCGCAAAAACGCTGAGACGAACGGTGGCGAAGGGCTGGGTGTTCCGCCAAGTCCGGGCGCCATGACTAAGGAGGAGGCCTACAAGGTCCTTGGTCTTGAAGCGGGGGCCGCCGCGGCGGATGTCCGCAAGGCGCACCGCCGCCTGATGCAGCGCCTGCACCCCGATGTCGGCGGCACGTCTTTCCTGGCGGCGCGGATTAACGAAGCCAAGGACGTCTTGCTCTCCAATCACAACTAGTCTCCTTCGACGCAGAATTTTTCCGGGAGATGGCTTGCACGCCGTCCTACTGCTGGACGGCGTAGCACTCGATGTTCTTCTTCTTCAAAGCGGTACAGGCCTTCCAGGCGGCGGTCTTCGAACCGAAGCCACCGAAGCGGGCGCGGTAGTAGGTGACGCCATCCTTGTCGAAGGCGACAGTGAAACCGGAAGCGTCCGCCAGCACCTTGGGCGCCTGCTTGGTGGTCTTGTCGAGAAAGGCCTGGGCCTCGGACTGCTTGGGCGACGAGGCGACCTGAATGGCCCAGCCCGACGGCACCGACGCGGTGTTGACCGGGTCGACAGCCGCGGGCGTCGGCTCGGCATAGGCCGCTACCACCTGGGCCGTCGCGACCTGGGGGGCTGAAACGATGACGGTCTTGACCTTTCTGGTCTTGACGACGGGAGCTGCTTCCTCGGCCTGCGCGGTATCGTCTTCGGCGACCGTGGCGTCCTCGGCAACGATTGCATCGTCCTGCGCTATGACAGGCCTGTCGTCCGGTGTCGGAGCGTCATGCTTGGGCAGAAGAACCTTGGCGAGGGCGGTGATCGGGTTGTTGCCACCGGCCTTGGCGACCAGATCGCCACCGCCGCGAGTCGATGCCCTCGGCAGATAGGTGTTGATCAGGTTGGCCATCTGATTGTCACGGCTGCCGCCCGAGGTGCCGCCCATGACCACGCCGACGATGCGGCGATTGCCATCGGAAACCGACGAGACGAGGTTGAAGCCGGAGGCGCGGGTGTAGCCCGTCTTGATGCCGTCGACACCCTTGATACGTCCGAGCAGGCGGTTGTGGCCGTTGATGCGCTGGCGTCCGTAGAGAAAGGAGCGCTGCGAGAAATAGCCGTAATACTGCGGAAAATGCTCGCGCAACGCGATGCCGAGCGTCGCCATGTCGCGCGCGGTGGTGAACTGGCCGGGGTCGGGCAGGCCATTGGCGTTTCTAAATACGGTGCCGTTCATGCCCAGCGCACGCGCCTTGGCGGTCATCATGCGGGCAAAAGTGGTTTCATTGCCGCCGAGCATTTCCCCGAGCGCGGTCGCCGAGTCATTCGCCGATTTGGTGACGATCGACAGGATCGCGGTCTCGACCGTGACGGAACCGCCCGGCTTCACGCCAAGTTTCGTCGGCGCCTCGGCGGAAGCCTTGGCGGAAAACACCACTGGCGTGTTCCTGCTGATCTTGCCCTTCGCCATAGCTTCGAAGGTCAGGTACAGCGTCATCATCTTGGTCAGCGAAGCCGGGTAGCGCCTGCCGTTGGCATCTGCGGAGTAAAGCACCTTACCGGTCTTGGCATCCACGACGATGGCCGCCTGCCTGGCCGCCAGCGACGAGGCAACGTCGCCAAAAACGAATGTCATCGCCAAGGCGACGATCATCATCGTTTTGAGAGGGGAGGTGGATTTGGAAACGATGCCCAACAACGCCTTACGCACTGGTACTTCCCTTGGATTTCTTCGTTGCGTTGGAGGCGGCAAAGGGTCCTGCCTCGCTTCCGGTCAAGCTACCGGCGCAGCGTTACCAATCCGTTTATGGTAACCGCCGCGTTCACCATTTTCTTCGGGCTTGAGGTTCTCTTTATTCGATTTTTAGCCATTGGCTGCGCAGGCGGGTCCGCAAGCCCGCGAAATCTTGACTTTTGTGCGGCGCACAATATATTATCTTGCATTGCACAAGGGCGCCCCGAAGAAGGACGCCTCAACCGTCAAGGGAATCGTGAAATGACCCAGACCTATGAGGACTTCAGCAAATACGGCAAAGAGTTCGCCGACACCGGATTGAAGAGCTTCGCGTCGCTGTCCAAGGGCGCGCAGGCGATTGCCACCGAGGCTGGTGAATACACCAAGAAGAGTTTTGAAACCGGCAGCGCCACTGTGGAGAAGCTGTTTTCAGCCAAGTCGCTGGAAAAGGCGATCGAGATCCAGTCGGACTACGCCAAGCAGTCCTATGAGGCGTTCGTCGCCGAGGCCACCAAGATCGGCGATCTCTATGCCGAACTCGCCAAGGAAGCTTACAAGCCATTCGAATCGATCGTTGCCAAGGCAAAGTAATTTTGCCCGGGCGAACTGATTTCGCCTGACGTGACCCCAGATTCAGCCTTTGAACCTGAGAAAAAGCCCGGCCACGGAAACGCGGCCGGGCTTTTTTCGTGTCAATTTCCGTTCCAGAGCCCCGCGCCCCTTCACGATTGCGAAAATCGTCCAAGTTGGTGACCTAGCCATATTGTCAGCTAACCAGAAGGGCTTAAAATCGTACATCGAACACCTACATGTCGAACTCGCATGGGGAATCGAAAGAGGCAGGAATACGTGACTTCAGGTTTGACTGCCACGAGACGAGTGGTGCGAATGCAAGACGGCGACGGTAACGGCAATGGGGCCGGCCGTGGGACGGCCGTCATCACGCGCACCAAAACCAAGACCAAGAAGCCCAGCCTTTATCGGGTCCTCATCCTCAACGACGACTACACTCCGATGGAGTTCGTGGTTCACGTGCTGGAGCGTTTTTTCCAGAAGGATCGCGAAGCCGCCACACGCATCATGCTTCATGTTCACAATCATGGAGTGGGCGAGTGCGGGGTCTATACATTCGAGGTGGCCGAGACCAAAGTGTCCCAGGTCATGGATTTCGCCCGACAGAATCAGCATCCGCTGCAATGCGTGATGGAGAAGAAGTGAGGTAACATGCCGGCTTTCTCCCAAGGCCTGGAAAAGGCGCTTCACCAGGCGCTGACGCTCGCCAATGAGCGGCACCATGAATATGCAACCCTAGAACATCTGCTGCTCGCGCTCATCGATGACACCGAGGCGGCCGCCGTCATGCGCGCCTGCAATGTCGATCTCGATGAGCTCAAGCACACGGTTCTCACCTATATCGACACCGAGCTGGACAACCTCGTCACCGGTTACGACGAGGACTCCAAGCCGACCGCCGGTTTCCAGCGCGTCATCCAGCGCGCGGTGATCCATGTGCAGTCGTCCGGCCGCGAGGAAGTGTCGGGCGCCAACGTGCTCGTCGCCATTTTCGCCGAGCGCGAGAGCCATGCCGCCTATTTCCTGCAGGAACAGCAGATGACCCGCTACGACGCGGTCAACTACATCTCGCACGGCATTGCCAAGCGTCCGGGCGCGTCGGAGACACGCTCGCCGCGCGGTGCCGATGACGAGCAGGGCGGCCAGAACGGCGCCGAGCCGCAAGAGGAAGGCGGCAAGAAGAAGCAGCAGCAGGACGCGCTGACGGCTTATTGCGTCAATCTCAACAACAAGGCCAAGGCCGGCAAGATCGATCCGCTGATCGGCCGCGAATCCGAGATCAACCGCACCATCCAGGTGCTGTGCCGCCGCTCCAAGAACAACCCGCTCTATGTCGGCGACCCCGGCGTCGGCAAGACGGCGATCGCCGAGGGTCTGGCCAAGCGCATCGTCGAGGGCGACGTTCCCGAAGTGCTGCACAACGCCACCATCTTCGCGCTCGACATGGGCACGCTGCTCGCCGGCACGCGCTATCGCGGCGATTTCGAGGAACGGCTGAAGCAGGTCGTCAAGGAGCTCGAGGACTATCCTGGCGCCGTGCTGTTCATCGACGAGATCCACACGGTCATCGGGGCAGGGGCTACTTCAGGCGGCGCCATGGATGCGTCCAACCTGTTGAAGCCGGCGCTGTCGTCAGGTGCGATCCGCTGCATCGGCTCGACCACCTACAAGGAATTCCGCCAGTTCTTCGAGAAGGACCGTGCCCTGGTGCGGCGCTTCCAGAAGATCGACGTCAACGAGCCGACCATCGAGGACGCCATCGAGATCATGAAGGGCCTCAAGCCCTATTATGAGGAGTTCCACAAGGTGAAGTTCACCAACGAGGCGATCAAGGCCTCGGTGGAGCTGTCGGCACGCTACATCAACGACCGCAAGCTGCCGGATAAAGCGATCGACGTGATCGACGAGACCGGCGCCTCGCAGATGCTGGTGCCGGAAGCCAAGCGCAAGAAGACCATCGGCATCAAGGAGATCGAGGCGACGATCGCCACCATGGCCCGCATCCCGCCGAAGACGGTTTCGGCCGATGACGAGAAGGTGCTGCAGGGCCTCGATATCGAGCTGAAGCGCGTCGTCTATGGCCAGGACACTGCGATCACCGCGCTGACCTCGGCGATCAAGCTGGCACGTGCCGGCCTGCGCGAACCGGAGAAGCCGATCGGCTCCTACCTGTTCTCCGGCCCGACCGGCGTCGGCAAGACCGAAGTGGCCAAGCAGTTGGCCGCCTCGCTCGGCGTCGAGCTGATCCGCTTCGACATGTCGGAATATATGGAACGCCACACCGTCTCGCGGCTGATCGGCGCGCCTCCGGGCTATGTCGGCTTCGACCAGGGCGGTCTTCTGACGGACGGCGTCGACCAGCATCCGCATTGCGTGCTGTTGCTCGACGAGGTCGAGAAGGCGCATCCGGACCTGTTCAACATCCTGTTGCAGGTGATGGACCACGGCAAGCTGACCGACCATAACGGCAAGCAGATCGACTTCCGCAATGTGATCCTGATCATGACCACCAATGCGGGCGCGTCGGATGCGCAGCGCGCGGCGATCGGCTTCGGCTCGACCAAGCGCGAAGGCGACGATGTGGAGGCGATCAACCGGTTGTTCACGCCGGAGTTCCGCAACCGGCTCGACGCGATCATCCCGTTCGGCTCGCTGCCGGTGCCGGTCATCCATCAGGTGGTGCAGAAGTTCGTCATGCAGCTCGAGGCCCAGCTTTCCGAGCGTGGCGTCACCTTCGACCTGTCGGCGGATGCGATCGCCTGGCTCGCCGACAAGGGTTATGATGAGCGCATGGGAGCGCGGCCGCTCGGCCGTGTGATCCAGGAGCATATCAAGAAGCCGTTGGCCGACGAGGTGCTGTTCGGAAAGCTCAAGAAGGGCGGCACGGTGCGCGTCACCGTCGAGAAGAAGGAAACCGGCGAGACCGGCCTGAAGCTCGAATCGCTGGCCGACGAGGCGCCGGTGAAGCCGAAGAAGGAAGAGCCGGAAGAAACGCCGAAGCCCAGAAAGGCCGTAGCGAAGAAGCCGGCGGCCAAGAAGCTGGTGGCGCAGAAGCCCGAAGCCAAGGGCAAGGACGGCGGCAAGCGCAGTCTCGTCCCGCAACTGCCCAGAAAGAACTGACCTTGAGGAAAGTCGAAAAGCCCCGGAAACGGGGCTTTTTTCGTTTGCAAGGAGGAGGGGCATGAGCGGCCAGATCATCATCCTGAACGGTGCGCCGCGATCGGGAAAAACAAGCATCGCCAGAGCTGTTCAGGAGCGCTTCGATGGCGTCTGGATCAATCTCGGCGTCGACGTTTACGAGCAGGCTACGCCGGCACGCTATCGGCCTGGGATAGGATTGCGGCTCGGCGGCGAGCGTCCCGACCTTGAGGCCCTCGTGCCCGGATTTCACGCCGGGCTCTACGAATCGATCGCCGCCCACAGCCGGCTGGGGCTGAATGTCGTGGCGGATGTCGGCCATCACGATGCCTATTCGAAGCCACTTCACATTGTGGCCGATTGCGCGCGCCGGCTTGTAGGTCTGCCGGTGCTGTTTGTCGGTGTTCGCTGCCCGCTGGAAATCATCATGGAAAGGCGTGCAGCCAGCGCGGCAGACAAGGAATATGTAACCGGCTCATCAGATGTTCCCGTGCCGCTGCCCGTGCGTCTGTGGCAAGAAGAGGTCCACCGGCCCGGCGTGTACGATCTGGAGATCGATACCTCGCTCCTCAGCCCTGGGCAATGCGCGGATACGATCGCAGAGAAGCTTCGGCAAGCACCGTATCCAACAGCGTTTCAGAAACTATCCAACCCATCCAGCGCGGCCCTTGAGCCGTTTTGACCGGCATGGCCGCCGCAGGCGGGTTCGCCCAGATCGGCGAATTTACAGCCCGCAAACCGCCGGCGATTGCATGGTGGAGCTCTCGATTTCAGCGGCCATGCGGTCCGGCGAGAAACGGGCCACCAAATATCCGCACACCTTCCAGATCGCGATCATCAGGAATGCACCCGCATAGCCATCCAAGGCATAGTGCCAGCCAAGCACGACGGAACCGACCATAATGACGCCGGCGAATAACCACATCACAAGACCGGCCAGCCGGGACCGCCGTGTTGCATAGAGGGCAAACAGCACCGCCATCGCAACGTGCAGGGATGGGAAGGCGGATATGCCGACGCTGCCGGTAGTTGCGCCGGTATAGCCACTCCACAGCATATCCTGCGTGCTGAGCGCCCAGATCGGATAGACGCGATCGGCAACGGCAAGTGCTTGCATGAGGGGGTGAAAGTCGTTGCCGAACCCCAATTGCTCGTAAAAGCAAGGGCCAGCCGACGACAGGCCCATCGCGAGGAAAAAGCCGCCCAGTGTCCACACCGTCATGAAGCTCATCAGGAACTGATGACGCAGCTTCGTATCCTTTCGTGTGATGCACACGGTGAAAACCGCGATGATGAGCACGACGAACCAGAAATTGTACGCGATGTTGATGATTTTCAATGCAAGCGGCGACTGGACGACAAACCACAACCATTCGTGCGGGGCTCGACCGAAATGCAGGATGCGATCGGCGTGAGCCAATGCTTTGTCCCATGCAAACGGAGAGAGGATTGCAATGGCTCCCTTCAACACACCGATCGCGGATATGAAGGCAAGACCGGCACCCAAGCCATTCAGGCTGTTGGCAATGCGTTCGGCATCGCCAAAGAATCTACCCAGTGACTTGAGGAAGGTGTGCAGCGGTTCGGTTTCCCGCTGGACCAGCGCAAGGTGGAAAAGCGTCCCAAGTGCAAGGGCTGAGCCGCAAATCCAGAAGGCGATGAAAAGATACTCGGCGTATTCCGCCAGAACGCCGAAATCCGGCATGTTTCCAGTGTGCCACCCGACTGCGCTTGCCAGAAGCAGCGCAGCGGTAGCCATAGCGTGCAGCAGCCGGTGTCGCCAAAAGGCATCCGCCAAGATGCCAGGAAAAGCACGTCCGACAATGGCCCCCGTCAGTGGGGCCGATGCCGCAACCGAATGTTCCATGGTTTTGAAGCCCAGCTCGCCACGCCGTTACCATTTTACCGTCAGACGGTTCAATATTTCCTAATCAGACGATTAGAGTTGCAAACGGTTGAGTCCCGGCGCCGGCACGCCCGGGCACTAGAATCGTCTTCTCGGCTGAACGGCGCTTGTCAGTTCGATATTCTCGACCCGGTCCGCCACATCGGCTGACCTCGCGTTTCTCAATTTTCGAGCGCAGTCCGGATCTTTTCGGCATTTTCGGTCAGCACCTCCGGCTTCTCCATTCCTCCCGTGTGCGGCTTCAGCGGGATGCCGTCGAAGCGCGGAATGACATGTACGTGCAGATGATAGACGGTCTGCCCCGATGCCGGCTCATTGAACTGCATGATGGTGACGCCGTCGGCGCCAAAGGCCTTTTTCACCGCCAGCGCCACTTTCTGAACGACGCTTAAGAGATGGCCGAAAATTGACGGGTCGGCGTCGAGCAGATTGCGCGACGGCGCTTTCGGCACCACCAGCGTATGGCCCGGCCCCTGCGGCATCACATCCATGAAGGCGATGACCGCTTCATCCTCATAGACACGGTGCGAAGGAATTTCGCCGCGCAGGATCTTGGCGAAAATGTTGTCGGTGTCGTAGGTGGCCTCGATCATGGCGAACGCTCCAGATTGTGCCTTTCGTGTAGCGAAGCCGCCGAAAATCGGCAAGACGATTGGAAAATCGATCATCGGGCGACGCGGCCGCTACTCCTCGAGATCCTTGCGGAACGGGGTGTGCTCTTCCAGATATTCGCTCATCCGCTCCACCTCGTGGCGTTCGCGCCTGAGGTAGTCGGCCACGGCGTTGCGCAGGCCGGGGTGCGCAATGTAGTGCGCGGAATGCATGGTCACCGGCCGGTAGCCGCGCGCCAGCTTGTGCTCGCCCTGCGCGCCCGCCTCGACCACCTTCAGCTTGCGCTCTATGGCGAAGTCGATCGCCTGATGGTAGCAGACCTCGAAATGCAGGAAGGGATGGTCCTCGATGCAGCCCCAGTTGCGGCCATAGAGTGCGTCCGAGCCGATGAAATTGATGGCGCCGGCAATATAGCGCCCATTGCGCCTGGCCATCACCAGCAGGATGTCGTCGGCCATGCGTTCGCCGATCAGCGAGAAGAATTGACGGTTGAGATAGGGCCGACCCCATTTGCGGCTGCCGGTGTCCATGTAGAAGGCGAAGAAATCGTCCCAGGCCTTCTCCGTGAGGTCCTTGCCGGTCAGCCGATCGATCCAAATGCCTGGGGCAAGCGCTTCACGCCTTTCCTTCTTCATCGCCTTTCGCTTGCGCGAGGCAAGGGTGGCGAGGAAGTCGTCATAGGTCGAAAAACCTTCGTTGAAGAAATGGAATTGCTGGTCGGTGCGGTGCAGGAAGCCTGCCGCTTCCAGCACCTCCACATCGCTCTCTTGCGCGAAGGTGACATGCGCGGAAGAGACACCGAGCTTTTGCGTCACCGCCTTCAGGCCCGCCGCGAGACCGGCCTTCACTTTGGCGCTGTCCTCGCCTTTGCTGACCAGCAGGCGAGGGCCGGTGACCGGGGAGAACGGCACGGCACTTTGCAGTTTGGGATAGTAACGGCCGCCGGCGCGCTCGAAGGCATCCGACCAGCCATGATCGAACACATATTCGCCCTGGCTGTGCGATTTGAGATAACAGGGCACCGCGCCCAGCAATCTGCCTTGCCCGTCCTCCAGCCTGAGGTGATGGCCCTGCCAGCCGGTGCGCCGCACGGCGCATCCAGAATCTTCGAGCGCACTTAGAAAAGCGAAGGAAACCAAAGGATTGTAACTGGTTCCTGAATCTCCGCGCGCAGTTCCGGCAAAGCCGTTCCATTCATCACAGGTGAAGGCGCCGATGCCGGCGGCGACGCGGATCGAATAGTCCGCATTGGCCGTTTGTCCGTCACCCTCGTCGCCCTGATCCATGAGGCTTATTTAAGCTCCGTCCGGCCTGGTACAAGTCACGTTTCAGACACTCAGGCGACTTTGACCAGATCGGGCTCGAACCCCTCGAACGTCATCTGGTCGGCATATCTGAAGGTCAGGTCGACCGCCGGCTGGTCGTGCACCGTCCAGGTGATAACAGGCATTTTCAGCCTTTCGCGCACGAAGCTGACGAATGGGTTCGGCAGGTCGCCGGCGGCGTAGGAGGTGAAGGCGATGTCGTGCGCCAGCATGGCGAAATGCGCCTCGATCAGCCCGACGTCCTTGCCGTAGGCGGTGAGACCCCCGGGGATACCCGGCGCGTCTTTCGGAAAATCGCGGACCAGCCAGTGGTCGAACGACATGATCGCCGCCTTGCCCTTGTAGCGCTTGAGCATCTTGCCGACGCTTGCCACCAGGCCTTCGTCATAGCCGGGCGTGCCTTTCAACTCGACCACCAATGGCACGCGGCCGTCGACCAGGTGGAGCATTTCCTGCAGCGTCGGCACATGGTCCGCCGTGCCACCGACCCTGAGCGCCGCGAGTTCTGCTGCAGTGCGCTGCCAGACGAAACCATCCTGGCCGGTCAGGCGCTTGAGATCTCCGTCATGGATGATGACAGGAACGCGGTCGGACGACAGGTGGACGTCGCATTCGATGGCATAGCCGCGTTCGGCGGCCGCAGCGAAGGCCGACAGCGTGTTTTCCCAGCGCGTCTTGTTCATGTCGTGGAAGCCGCGATGGGCGACGGGCCGGGCGGTCAGCCAGGATAGGTCGGTCATATCTGTCCCCTGGCTCATTCGATTTCGAAGACGGCTTCGATTTCCACTGCGGCATTAAGCGGCAGGCAGGCGGTGCCGACGGCGGAGCGCGCATGCTTGCCACGCTCGCCAAGGGCCGCCACCAGAAAATCGGAGGCGCCGTTGGCAACCAGATGCTGCTCGACGAACTCAGGTGTCGAGGCGACGAAAACGGTGATCTTCACCAGACGGCTAATCTTCTCGAGGTCGCCGAGTGCTGCCTTGGCCTGCGCCAGGATGTTGATCGCGCAGTATTTTGCCGCATCCTTGCCACCTGCGGTATCGAGATCGCGACCTAACAGCCCGCTCGCCTGCAGCTTGCCGTCCTTGAGCGGCAATTGCCCGGCGGTGAACAGCAGATTGCCGGTCCGGCAATAGGGCACGTAGTTGGCGGCGGGCGCGGCGGCGACGGGAAGCGTCACACCCAGATCGCTTAGCCGCTTTTCGATTGTTTCACTCATGGTATTTCCCTATTGCTTGGTGACGCCGCGCCGGCCGGGCCGAAATTGCTATTTTTGCCTCGCTTCCGCCACGACTTTTTTTAAGCTGGACCATCTTTCCCTGCGGCCTGCCATCAGTCGCGACGATCGGAGTACCTCATGCGCGCAACGCGCCTCGCATTCCATGCCGTCCTGTTGTCGGGGGTCTTCTCGATAGGCCCTGCCTTCGCAGCGCCGGCGTTGCAAGCCCACCGCGCCGTCTACGATCTTACCCTGAAGAAAGCGTCCGATCAGTCCGGCATCACAGGCATATCCGGCCGCATGGTCTATGAGTTCAATGGCTCGGCCTGCGAAGGCTATACGGTGAAATTCCGCTTCGTCACCCAGATCGTCACCGCCGACAACACCAGGCTGACCGACCAGCAGACGACCACTTTCGAGGACGCCGAAGGCAAGACATTTTCGTTCGTGACAAAATCCTTCGTCGACCAGAATCTCGACAAAGAGGTCAAGGGCATCGCCACCAAAGAGACCAAGGGCCTGAAGGTCGACATCGACAAGCCTGAAAAGAACAGCGTCGAGCTGGCGACAACCCAATTCCCTACCCAGCATCTGGTCGAGCTGATCGGCAAGGCCGAAAAGGGCGAGAATTTTTACGAAACCAACCTGTTCGACGGTTCCGAAGACGCCAACAAGGTGATGACCACCACCGTCGTGGTCGGCAAGAAAACCGATGCCGACAAGGCCGACCCGGAAGCTTCGGCACTGGCAAAGCTCGCCACCGACAAATACTGGCCGGTCGATATCGCCTATTTCGACGACACCAACAAGACGGGCGAAGAGGTGCCGGAATACCGTATCAGCTTCAAGCTGCATGAGAACGGCATCACCCGCGATCTCGTCATGGACTATGGCGACTTCTCGATGACCGGCAAGCTGGTCAACCTGTCGCTGTTCGACCAGACGAAACCCTGTCCCGCCAAATAGTGCCGCTCTAGGCAGTTGATTTACCACGACACGGCGTGGTCGTAACGATCGACTTGAACGTGCCGCAATCGTCTCTCAACCTCTCCCCGGCGTCCAGGCGCGAGGGGGATCAGCTTGAGCAGGATCGATACATTCGTGGCGCCGCGGCCCAACCCGGCACTGATCAGGGCCATGACATCCGTCAACCGGATCGTCATGCTCCGCGGCATTCCCGGATTTCGGGATATCTTGCCGTTCAATCGCCTGGCCGGTCTGCGCGGCGTCTCAAATGTCCGCCATATCGACTTTCCCCACGCCGACCTTGAGCGGCTGAAGGCCAGTTGCGGGGCAGGGAAGGCGACCTTCATCACGCCCAATCATCCCGAGTTCTTCACCGACTGGATGATCGACAAGGAAGTCGTTTCGCAGGTCAGCCCGCTCACGGCCTCATGGGCAACCAATGGTGTCGTCAACGGCCTTGGCCGGCTGATGCAGAAGTTCTGGCTGGCCAACAATTTGATCGCTCAGATTCCCGGCAATAGCGGGGCAGCCAAGGAACACTCGATCGCCTGGGCCTTGAAAGGCCATGGCGTGCTGCTGCATCCCGAAGGCGGCGTCGGCTGGCATGCCAATGTCGTTGCGCCTTTGCTGCCGGGTGCCGTCGAGATGGGGCTCGAGGCCCTCAAGCGCGGCCGGGCCACGGATCCCGATTTCAAGGTCTGGATCGCGCCAGTCGTCTGGAAGCTCGCCTTCACCGGGAATGTCGAAGCGGCGCTGGCGAAGGAATGCGCTTATGTCGAGAAAAGCCTGAAAATAGAACGCCTTGCGACCGACACGCTCCCGCAGCGCATCCACCATGTCTATTCGGCGCTGCTGGCCCGCGATGAAGCAGCATCGGGCATGCCATCCGGCGAAGGCGCAACCTATGCCGAGCGCCAGCAGGCGTTGGTTGCTGAACTCGGCCGCCGACTCGGCGAAAGCATCTCATGCGACGCTGCCATAACCGACACCGCAGAGCTTCTGCGGCGTGCGCGTCGCTGGCTGCGCGAAAACACCGACGATGCGGAACGGCAAAGGCAGGTCCGCGCGCTCGCCGATAGGGTTCAGAGGCTGCAACGCGTCGGACCCTGGGCCTGCGCCAATCCGCGCATCACGCAGGAGGATATCGCCGAACATCTGAAGAGGATCCGCAACGACTATTGCCGGGGCGGGCTGCGCGACACGATAAACCGGTTCGTTCCGCAGCCGGCCGGGCCGCGTTGCGCCCACATCCGGGTGCCGGAGGCACTGGGCTTGCATGAGCATACGGACTCTATCGACGATGCGGTTGCCGAGCTGCACCGTCGCATGCAGGATACAGTCACCAACATTGTGGCCGAGCTTGCAGCCAAGGGCGGCTTCATTTTCTATCCGAATCCATTCTATCGTCCCTGACATCCTGACGGGCCACGTGGCCCGCTGTGGTGGAGGATGGAAGGCAAACAGCAAGCTTCATGGCGGTCTATGTCGACGCAGCGATCTGGAACTGGGCCGGCCATCGCTGGTGCCATCTGTTGGCCGACGACACCGACGAGTTGCATCGCTTTGCCGCCCGGCTCGGCGTCAAGCGCTCATCCTACCAGGGACCGCCCAAGACATCGGCGCCGCATTATGACATAACCGGCTTCGAGCGCGACCGTGCGGTGCGGCTCGGCGCCATCGAATGCAGCCGCGAGGAGATCGTCGCGGTCTTCCGGCGAGTGCGAGTGCCGAACGGGAAGATAAAGCGCTGACGGCAGGGCGCGGATCGTCGCACGCCGCATCACAGATCCCGCGGCGCTTGCGTTTATCGCGCATCCCCTCTATATGCGCGCTCATTCCACACACGGACTTTGGTGTCTGCCCGGGAGAAATCCGGCTGAAACCTCCGGTGGCGTTCGAGGACAAAGTCCAAAAATGCCTGTGTCCGTGGAGGCTAACCGGAAAGGAACTTTGAATGGCACTGCCTGATTTCAGCATGCGCCAGCTTTTGGAAGCTGGCATTCACTTCGGCCACCAGACCCACCGCTGGAACCCGAAGATGGCGCCCTACATCTATGGCGCCCGCAACAATATCCATATCATCGACCTGTCGCAGACGGTGCCTTTGCTGCACCAGGCGCTTAAGCAGGTTTCCGACACCGTCGCCAAGGGTGGCCGCGTGCTGTTCGTCGGCACCAAGCGCCAGGCGTCCGACATTGTCGCCGATGCTGCACAGCGTTCGGCTCAGTATTATGTCAACTCGCGTTGGCTCGGTGGCATGCTGACCAACTGGAAGACGATCTCGAATTCGATCCAGCGCCTGCGCAAGCTCGACGAGATGCTGGCCGGCGAGGCGCAAGGGTTGACCAAGAAGGAACGCCTGAACCTCGACCGCGAGCGCGAGAAGCTCGACAAGGCGCTGGGCGGCATCAAGGACATGGGCTCGACGCCCGACCTGATGTTCGTGATCGACACCAACAAGGAAGCGATCGCGATCCTCGAGGCCAAGCGCCTCGGCATCCCGGTCGTCGCCATCATCGATTCGAACTGCGATCCGGACAAGATCGACTTCCCGATCCCCGGCAATGACGACGCGGCCCGCGCCATCCAGCTCTATTGCGATCTGATCGCCAAGGCTGCGATCGACGGCATCGCCCGCCAGCAGGGTGCGCTCGGCGTCGACATCGGCGCTTCGGTCGAAGCTCCGGTCGAACCCGCGCTCGACCCGGCTCCGGCTCCGGCGTCGGAAGCTCCCGAAGCTTGATAATCGAAGGCCGGTTGCGGCCTTCATCTTTCTCATATTCTGGCACGCTAAACAGACGCACCATCGAATACCGATGGTGCGTCGGTGCATTTAAAACAAAGAGGCGACAATGAGCATTTCGGCTGCACAGGTCAAAGAACTCCGCGACTTGACCGGCGCGGGCATGATGGATTGCAAGGCCGCGTTGACCGAGACCAACGGCAACATGGAAGAGGCCGTCGACTGGCTGCGCAAGAAGGGTATCTCCAAGGCCGACAAGAAGGCTGGCCGCACCGCGGCTGAAGGTCTGATCGGCGTCGACAATGGCGTGCGCGAAGCCGCCGTCGTGGAAGTCAATTCCGAGACCGACTTCGTGGCCCGCAACGCCGCGTTTCAGGAAATCGTCGGCAACGTTGCCAAGGTTGCGCTGGCCTATGGCACGACGGAGGCTGTGGCCGCCGCAAAGTATCCAGGTTCCGACAAGTCGGTTGCCGACACCATCAAGGACGCTGTCGGCACCATCGGCGAAAACATGGGCTTCCGCCGCTCGGCCAAGCTCACCGTCCCCCACGGCGCTGTCGCTACCTACGTCCACAACGCGGTTGCCGACGGCCTTGGCAAGCTCGGCGTGCTGGTCGCGATCGAGACCACGGGCAATGAGCATGCAGCCAACGCCTTTGGCCGCCAGGTGGCCATGCATGTTGCCGCCACCAACCCTCTGGCGCTGACCGCAGAGCAGATCGATCCGGCCGCGGTCGAACGCGAGAAGGCGATCTTCTCCGACCAGGCGCGCCAGTCCGGCAAGCCGGAAGCGATCATCGAGAAGATGGTCGAGGGCCGTCTGCGCAAGTTCTACGAGGAAGTCGTGCTCCTGAAGCAGGCCTTCGTGCTCAATCCCGACATCACTGTCGAGAAGGCGCTGAAGGATGCCGAGAAGGACATCGGCGCCCCGGCCAAGATCACCGCCTACCTGCGCTTTGCGCTGGGCGAGGGCATCGAGAAGGAAGAGACCGATTTCGCCGCGGAAGTCGCTGCAGCTGTGAAGAAATAATCCTTACAAATAGCCCCTGAAGGGGCTTCTCAGCTCAGGCAACTCGGCCGGGTGTCCGCAAGGATGCCCGGCCGATTTCTTGTGCGGTGTCGATAAAGGCCCTGAGCTTCGGCGCCATCGACGCCCGGCGCGGGAAATAGAGGAATAGCCCCGGTTCCTCGATCGACGTCTGCGGCAGCACCTGGACGAGGCGGCCCGCGGCAAGATCGGCGCGCGCCAGCGGCTCGAACATATAGGCGAGCCCGACGCCTGCAAGCGCAAGATCGATTGCCGCGAGCGAATCCGTCACGACAACGCTGCCCCGCGTCTCCATGGCGATGTCCTTGCCATCCTCGATCAGATCCCAGCGATAGAGCGCACCGGAGCGGACGAGCCGGTAGCCAATACAATTGTGGTTCGCCAAATCGGCAACGCTGCCGGGACGGCCGTGCCTTCCGATGTAAGCGGGCGAGGCGACGACGACGACGGAGAATGGCGGCGTCAGCCGGACCGCGACCATGTCCTGGGCGATCATCTCGCCAAGCCGGATGCCGGCATCGAAGCCTTCGCCGACGATATCGACCAGGCCTTGGTCAGCGAAGACCTCGACCGTAACCTCCGGATAGCGCTCGGCCATCGCGGCGACCACCGGCGTCACCGCCAATGGCATCGCGATGTTGGAGGCGTTGATCCTGAGCAGGCCAGACGGCCTGCCTTTGACGCTGCGGATGCGGTCCATCCGCTCGGCAATATCCTGGAGGGCCGGAGCCGCCGTTTCTACCAGCGCCTTGCCGGCCTCGGTGAGCGAAACGCTGCGCGTCGTCCGTGCGAACAAAGGCTGGCCAATCCGCTCTTCGACAATGCGCACCGCATGGCTGACTGCCGAAGGGCTCATGCCGAGTTCGGCGGCGGCAAGCGCGAAGCCGCCGCGCCGGGCAACGGCGACCACAACAGGGAGATGGCTGAGCAGATCGCGATCCATTCATGAATGATATCGCATGGTCTTTGCGAACAATGCAATCTTATCGATGCCAAGGTCGCGGTCCACATTGTCGTCAACACATCGGCGATCGGCCGATGGCATCGAGGAGACGAGACATGAATGCGTTAAGACAGGTAACTTTCGCGGCAGGCATGGCGTTGGCGCCGATGGACGCCGGCGGGGCGGAGCCATCAGACTGGCGGGCCCTCGCAGACGAACGCGCGGTCATTCGCATTGCCGATACCATCGACCGGGCCGTCGACGCCCAGGACTGGAAGCTTGCACGCGGCTATTTTGCGGATCGGGTCACCGCCGATTTCAGCAGTCTCTCCGGACAGCCAGCGGCTAACATCGCTTCCGACGACCTGATTGGCGCTTGGGCGGCCAACCTCAAGGGCAGCAAGACAAGCCTGCATCTGCGCACCAATCACCAGGTCGTTCTCAAGGCGGACACGGCGACTGTCCTGTCGAACGGCTATGCCTGGAACCGGATGGAAGGCAATGGCGACCCGCTTTGGGAGGTCTGGGGCACCTATGAGCATCACCTGACGCGTTTCGCAGATGGCTGGAAGGTCGATGGCTTTGCGTTCCGCATGACACACGAGCGCGGCAATCCCTGGGTCAAGACCACTCCGGGCCAGTGACGCGCGGGGTATCTGTCACCAAGCATTGGAAGACGATTATGACCATGACCTACTACACCCTTGGCAACAGTGGCCTCAGGGTCGGCCGGCTGGCGCTGGGCACGATGACTTTCGGCAAGGAATGGGGCTGGGGAGCCGACAGGGATACGGCGCGGGCGATGTTCGACGCCTATGTCGAGGCGGGCGGCAATTTCTTCGACACGGCGGATCTCTACACAGACGGCACGGCCGAAGCCTGGCTTGGCGAATTCATCGCCGAGCGCGGCTTGCGCGACATGGCGGTGATCGCCAGCAAGTTCACCATGAACATGCAGCCCGGCAATCCGAATGCCGGCGGCAATGGCCGCAAGAACATCATGCGGGCCGTCGATGCTTCGCTGAAACGGTTGGGGACCGACTATATCGATCTCTATCTCATGCATGTCTGGGACAGGCTCACCCCGGCCGAGGAGGTCATGCGCACGCTGGACGACCTGGTTCGGATGGGCAAGGTGCGCCATGTCGGCCTTTCCGACGTGCCCGCCTGGTATGCGGGCCGCGCACAGGCGATCGCCGAATTGCGCGGATATGAGCCGGTTTCGGCGTTGCAGCTCGAATATTCATTGGCCGAACGCGCGATCGAGAATGAGTTCGTGCCATTCGGCACGCGCCATGGCGCCGGCATCATGGTGTGGAGCCCGCTGGCTAGCGGACTGCTGAGCGGCAAGTATCGGCCGGCTCAGGCCGGAACCGCGGGCCGCCTCGACGGATTTCGCAACTCGACGCATCCGGGGTTCCAAAAGTTCACGCAACGCAACTGGGCTATCGTGGCCGAACTCGAGAAGGTCGCATCCGAGATCGGCCGCAGCATGCCTCAGGTCGCGCTCAACTGGGTGGCGACGCAGCCGGGGATCGCAACCGTCATCCTCGGTGCGACGACGCTCAGCCAAATGCATGACAATCTTGGCGCGCTGGATTTCGAGATTCCGAAAGCGCATCGCGACCGGCTGGAGAGAGCCAGCAGAACTACAGCGCCGTTTCCCTATTCCTATTTCGGTTCGCAGATACAGGCGCGCGTTACCGGCGGCGCGACAACCGGCGACAAGCCCTCCAACTACGCGTCACCGGTGCTCATCGAAGGAGAGTCGGCCAGCGTGTCCACCAATTGATTGATAGGACAGGAAACCGGCGAATTTGCCGTTTGGGCGCCGCGTGACATCGCGGCGCCCTTCGTGTATCGGAACGCCATTGTTTCGGATGGCGCGCCTGCGCGAGAGCAGCCACCCGGAACGCGCCACATGCAAATGAAGAGGCCCAGATGACGGTGAAGCCCCTCTACCGACGTGTCTTGCTGAAAGCGTCGGGCGAAGCGTTGATGGGCGAGCAGCATTTCGGCATAGACGTGTCAGTGGTGGATCGCATCGCCGGCGACATCGCCGAGGCGCGTGCATTGGGCATCGAGGTCGGCGTCGTCATCGGCGGCGGCAACATCTTTCGCGGCGTGGCCGTTGCCTCCAAGGGCGGCGACCGTGTCACCGGCGACCACATGGGCATGCTTGCCACGGTGATCAACTCGCTGGCGCTGCGCACGTCGTTGAACAAGATCGGCGTCGACGCCGTGGTGCTTTCGGCGATCGCCATGCCCGAACTTTGCGAGAGCTTTTCGCAGCGCCAGGCGACCGCCTACATGAACCAGGGCAAGGTGGTGATCTTTGCCGGCGGCACCGGCAATCCATTCTTCACCACTGATTCGGCCGCGGCCCTTCGCGCCGCTGAAATCGGCGCCGACGCGCTGTTCAAGGGCACTCAGGTCGACGGCGTCTACTCGGCGGACCCGAAGAAGGATCCGAATGCGACGCGTTTCGAGCGCATCAGCCATGGCGAAGTCATAAATCGCGGCCTTTCCATCATGGATACTGCTGCGATTGCACTTGCGCGCGAAAACAACATTCCGATAATCGTCTATTCGATCCACGAAAAAGGTGGTTTCGGCGATATTCTGAGGGGCGGCGGCCGCTGCACCGTCGTCGCGGACGATTGATCGGCGGCCTGACCCGAAAAGGGAAGCCGGTTTTCGAAAGTCCGATTCGAAGACGGCCCGAAGCAGTGAGCCCGCATTAGACGGGTCGAGGAGATAAAGATGAGTGGTGAGTACGACGATCTCAAGCGGCGCATGGATGGGGCTATTGCCGCGTTCAAGCATGATCTGGCCTCGCTGCGGACCGGTCGCGCCTCCAGCAATCTGCTCGATGCGATCCAGGTGCAGGCCTACGGCACCACCATGCCGATCAATCAGGTCGCCAACGTCTCGGTGCCGGAGCCGCGCATGATCTCGGTATCGGTATGGGACAAGTCGATGGTTGGCGCGGTCGACCGCGCGATCCGCGAATCCAATTTGGGGTTCAACCCGATCGTAGACGGCACCAACCTCAGGATTCCACTTCCCGAACTTAACGAACAGCGCCGCAAGGAACTGGTCAAGATCTCGCACACCTACGCCGAGAACGCCCGTGTCGCCGCGCGCCATGTGCGCCGCGACGGCATGGACTTCCTGAAGAAGGCGGAGAAAGACGGCGACATCAGCGAAGACGATCAGCGCAAGCGCTCGGACCAGGTCCAGAAACTTACCGACGAGACGATCAGCACCATCGACCACCTGCTTTCCGATAAGGAAGCTGAAATCATGCAGGTTTAGGGTCATGGCCGCCGGCTGACCCGAAAGCGAGAACATGGCAACGCCCGCGCATGTCGCGATCATCATGGACGGAAACGGACGCTGGGCCAAGGCGCGCGGCATGCCCCGTCTTGCGGGCCACCGTGCCGGTGTCGAGGCGCTGCGCAAGACGGTGCGCGCGGCACCTGGGCTCGGCATTTCCTACCTGACCGTCTATGCTTTCTCGTCGGAGAACTGGTCGCGGCCGAAGTCCGAGGTCAGCGACCTGATGGGCCTCTTGAAAATGTTCATTCGCCGTGACCTTGCTGAACTGCACCAGAGCGGTGTGCGGGTTAGAATCATCGGTGACCGGGCAGGGTTGCAGTCTGATATCAGGGGACTGCTCGACGAGGCCGAAACGCTGACGGCCGCAAACGAATCGCTGACGCTGGTGATCGCCTTCAACTATGGCGGACGAGACGAAATCGTTCGTACGGCACAAAAGCTTGCGGCGGCCGTGGCGCGTGGCGAACTCGACGCCGAGGCGATATCAGCCGAAAGCTTTGCCGGCGCGCTCGATACGCAAGGCATTCCCGACCCGGAACTGGTCATCCGCACCAGCGGCGAGCTCCGGCTGTCGAACTTCCTTCTGTGGCAAGCCGCCTATAGCGAACTCGTCTTCCTGCCTTGCTACTGGCCCGACTTCAGCCGCGAGCACCTTGCGGAAGCTTTGCGTGAGTTTGCTGGCCGCGAACGCCGTTTCGGCGGACTTGGGGGCCATGACGTCGCTTCGCGACCGGCCGCGGGATGAGCAATCTTCAACTGCGTATCGTTTCGGCGATCGTGCTCGCCATCATCACTCTCGGCTTGACCTGGATCGGCGGTTTGCCGTTCCGGCTGCTGTGTGCCGTGATCGTAGCGGCGATCTTCTATGAATGGACCCGCATGTCGCGGCCAACCGGGGCAACGGGCCTTGGTTTCCTGCCGGAAGCACTGCTGGTTGTCTTCATTGGCGCCTTGATTGGCGGTCTGGCCGCCTCCTGGCTGCTGCCGCTTGTGGCGGCCATCGTTGCCGCAACGGCGATAGCCGCCTCGGTTCGCAAGACCGGACAATGGGATGCGAGCGGCCTTGCCTATGCCGCGGTTTCAGGCCTGTCGCTCGCCTTGCTGCGCGATGGCGATCGTTCAGGCCTCATTGCCATCCTGTTCCTGTTCGCTGTCGTCTGGGCCACCGATATCCTTGCCTATTTCGTTGGCCGAGCCGTTGGGGGGCCGAAACTGGCGCCCTCTATCTCGCCCGGCAAGACGCGCAGCGGCGCACTCGGCGGCGCTGTCGGCGGCGTCGTCGCCGGGCTGGTCCTCGCCGCAGCTGCCGGTGTCGGCAATCTGGTATTGCTCGGCCTGATCGCGCTCGTGCTGTCGATTGTCTCGCAGGCAGGCGACCTGTTTGAATCCTGGATCAAGCGCCGCCATGGCCGCAAGGATTCGGGGGCGCTCATCCCGGGCCATGGCGGCGTCATGGATCGTGTCGACGGGCTTGTCGCAGCGGCATTCGCCCTATACGTCATCGGCTGGATTTCGGCGAACGCCGATCATCCGGCACAGGGTCTGTTTCCCGTTTGAGCGATGTCATTTCAGGGTCCTTTGCGCGGTGCGCCTTGGATTCGCCCGGATTGGTGTCACAGTCACGGCGCAGTCTGCGCCGTGGAAGAATTTGAGGGTTTGTCTTGAACGAGATTCTTCACGCGCTTTTCAGCACAGAAGGCTTTGTCCTCGGCACGCTGGTGCCATTCCTCTTCGTGCTGACAGTGGTCGTGTTCGTCCACGAAATGGGCCATTACCTTGTCGGGCGCTGGTGCGGCATCGGCGTCAGGGCCTTCTCGATCGGCTTCGGCCCGGAACTCTTCGGCTTCAACGACAGCCACGGCACGCGCTGGAAACTGTGTGCGATACCGCTTGGCGGCTATGTAAAATTCGTCGGCGACATGAACGCCACATCGAGCCAGCCCACGTCGGAAGAAATTGAAACGCTGACCGAGGACGAGCGCAAGGTCGCCTTTCACACTCAGCCGATCTGGAAGCGCGCGGCAACGGTGGTGGCCGGACCATTGTTCAATTTCCTGCTGACGATCGTCGTCTTTTCCGTGCTGTTCACCGCCTATGGCCGCTATGTCGCCGAGCCCATGGTGGCCGAGGTGACCGCCGACAGCCCGGCGGCGAAGGCCGGCATCCTTCCCGGCGACCGATTCGTCAGTGTCGACGGCAACAAGGTCGAAACCTTTGGCGACGTCCAGCGCCTGGTCTCGGGCCGTGCCGACGACGCAATCACCTTCGTCATGTTGCGCGACGGCCAGGAGGTCACTGTGACCGCGGCGCCGCGGCTGATGGAACAGGAAGACGCGCTCGGCAACAAGGTCAAGGTCGCCGTGATCGGTGTCGTCAACAACAAGGAACTCGGCCAGCCGAGGCTCATCACCTACACGCCGGTCGGAGCGGTCGCGGCGGCGGTTGAGGAAACCGGTCACGTCATCCAGCGCACCGGCCAATTCCTGCAGCGCTTTGTTGTCGGACGCGAAGACAAATGTCAGCTGGGCGGTCCGGTGAAGATCGCCGACATGGCGGGCAGGGCTGCGAAACTGGGATTCGAATGGCTCGTGCAGCTGGTTGCACTGCTATCCGTTGGCATCGGAATTCTGAACCTTTTGCCGATTCCCCCCCTCGACGGCGGTCACCTCTTGTTCTACGGGGTGGAGGCTGTCATTCGCCGTCCGGTGTCGGAACGGATGATGGAAATGGCCTATCGGGCCGGGTTGCTTCTTGTGCTGTGCTTCATGGGGTTCGTTTTTTGGAACGATCTGTTTGGGTGCTGAAATCATGAAGAAATTTGGCTTCTGCATGGACGATGTTGAGACGCCGTTTACCATGCAAGGGGATATGAGTGACGCGAAAGCCACGCCGCAGGGTTAAGTAAATACAAATTAACCAGAAGCCTTGCGTGTAGGGAAAATCCGGTTAATACGGTAGGGGAAATTACCGCACGTCCGGTTTTCTCGCCGTGGGGACTACGAGAAAAGGTTATTAAGCCCGATGAAGGCAGCATCCAAGTTTCTAAGCGCCGCGTCCGCGGTGACCCTGTCCGCGGCCATGGTCGTGCCAGGCGCGCTCGCAGTGCAGTTCGTTGCCACATCGGCGGCTGAAGCCGCTGTCGTCAGCAGAGTGGAAGTGAGCGGCAACCAGCGTATCGACGCTGAGACCATCCGCAATTACATCACCATCAAGCCGGGCAAGGCTTTCTCCAGTTCCGATATCGACGGTGCGGTCAAGGCACTGTTCGGCACTGGCCTGTTTTCGGACGTGCAGATCAACCAGGTCGGCTCGACGCTGGTGGTCAAGGTCGCCGAGTACCAGGTGGTCAACCAGGTGCTGTTCCAGAACAACAAGAAGCTCAAGGACAATGCGCTTGCGGCGGCGGTGCAGCTGAAGCCGCGCGGAACGTTCTCACAGGCGACGCTCGATGCCGACGTGGAATCGGTCAAGGCTGCATACAGGCGCATTGGTCGTGACGATGTGACCGTGACCACGCAGGTCATGCAGCTTGGCGACAATCGCGTAAACGTTGTCTTCAACATCGTTGAAGGCGATCGCACGCAGATCGCGGCGGTCAATTTCGTCGGCAACAGTGCCTATTCCAGCCGCCGCCTGGCGGATATCATCAATACCAAGCGCTCGTCCTGGCTTTCCTTCGTCCTGCGCGACGACGTCTATGACGATGACAAGCTGCGCGCGGACGAGGAGCTGCTGCGCCGCTTCTACTACAATCACGGCTATGCCGACTTCCAGGTCGTGTCTGCTGTCGGCGAGCTCGACAGCGCGACGAACAAGTACACGGTCACCATCACCGTCCAGGAAGGCGACCGCTACACGTTCGGTGACGTCAGCGTCGAGAGCTCAATCCCTGAAGTCGACGGCAAGTCGCTGGAATCGGTGATCGAGACCCATAAGGGTGACGTCTACAACGCCAAGAACGTCGAGGATTCCATCATCGCGCTGACCGAGAAGGTGGCCGGTTCCGGCTATGCCTTCGCGCAGGTAACGCCGCGCGGCGACCGGAATTTCGAGAACCACACCATTTCGGTCGTCTACACGATCGACCAGGGCACCAAGGCCTATATCGAGCGCATCGAGATCCGCGGCAATGATCGCACGCGTGACTATGTCATTCGCCGCGAGTTCGACGTCAGCGAAGGCGACGCCTTCAACCAGGTGCTCATCCAGCGCGCGAAAAAGCGCCTGGAAAACTTGAATTATTTTGAGAAAGTCGACATCTCGACCGTGCCGGGCTCGCAGCCTGACCAGGTCGTTCTGGTGGTCGATGTGGTCGAGAAATCGACCGGCGAGTTCTCGGTGGGCGCTGGTTATTCGACCGGTGGCGACACGGCCGGTCCGTCGGTCGAAGGATCGGTGACCGAGCGCAACTTCCTCGGTCGTGGCCAGTTCATCAAGCTGTCGGCGGGCGGCGGCAAGAATTCACGCGACTACAGCCTGTCCTTCACCGAGCCTTATTTCCTCGGACGGCGCATCGCCGCCGGCTTCGACATCTTCAAGTCGACCAGGGAATACGACAACTACGACAGCGATACCACGGGTGCGACGGTGCGCTTCGGTCTGCCGATCACCGACAGCATCTCGACCCAGTTGGCGTACAACATCTCGCAAGAGAAATATGAGCTGGATGACAGCTGCGATGCAAATGGCGACGGGGTTCCTGATCCCGGTTGCAGTGTTTCCACGGCTATCCTGGACGGCATCGAACAAAGCCCTTGGATCAAGTCGTCGGTCAGCCTCGGGCTGGTCTACAACACCATCGACGATATGAAGAGCCCGCACGAGGGTATCTATGCCACCACGACCGTGGAAGTCGCAGGCCTCGGTGGTGATGCCAAGTTCGTGAAAGTCACGGGCCGCGGCAGCATCTACCAGTCGCTGTCGGAGCAGTACGACCTGGTCGGGCTCATTTCAGGTGGCGCTGGCCATGTTGAAGGATACGGCAGCGATGGTCTGCGGATTTTCGATCAGTTCCAGAGCACCGATCGCATGATCCGTGGCTTCGCCTATGGCGGCATCGGTCCTGTCGATACTGCTACGGGCGACCATCTCGGCGGCACGACCTATTTCAATGCGTCGGCAGAGGCCCAGTTCCCGCTCCCGGTCATTCCGGAGAGCTTTGGCTTGCGTGGCGCGGTCTTCGCGGACGCGGCAACGCTCTATGGAAGCAAGGTCGACACCGCTGGCGTCACTCAGGACTCGGTCGGCATGAAGTTGCGTGCCTCGGTCGGCCTCGGCCTGATGTGGGCATCGCCATTCGGTCCGATCCGTATCGACTATGCGATCCCGGTCAAGAAGGAAGCGCGCGACGACGTGCAGGAATTCAACTTCGGCATATCGACCCGCTTCTGATCGGCGGCCAACGATGCTCCCGGGTCCTCAGGGTCCGGGAGAAATGTTCCGACCTAGCTGGATATAGCTTCTGGAATGACCGATCCGGTGTTCTTCGCGCCATCACGCCGGTATACGGCGGGCGAAGTCGCGAATCTGACCGGCTCGGTGCTCGTCGATTCCGGCCACTCCGATATTTCGATCGAAGCACTCGCGCCTGCCAGCGAGGGCGGCGAGAATGCGCTCGTCTTTGTCGATGGCAAGCGTAATTCCGCGCTGATGCCGTCGTTGCGGGCAGCCGCGGTCCTGTGCCCGGCGGAATTTGCCGGCAAGGCGCCGGCAAGCGTTGCCGTTCTCATTCATCCGCGTCCGCAACAGGCCTTCGCGCTGATCGGGCGTCTGCTGTTTCCGAGGGCGGCGACACCAGGGCCAATGACCAGCGAAACCGGCGTCTCGCCGCACGCTCACGTCGATGCGACCGCGCATGTCGAAGCCGGTGCCGTCATCGAGGCCGGCGCGGTGATCGGGCCAGGTGCTTCGATCGGCAGCGGCACCGTCATCGCCCCAAATGCGGTTATTGGACAATCCTGCCAGATCGGCCGCGACGGCTATGTCGGTCCAGGAGCCAGCATCCAGTATGCCTTGATCGGCAATCGCGTCATCATTCATGGCGGCGCGAGGATAGGCCAGGATGGTTTTGGGTTCGTCGGCGGGGCCAAGGGGCCTGAGCGCGTGCCGCAGATCGGCCGTGTCGTTATCCAGGACGACGTCGAGATCGGCTCCAACACCACCGTCGATCGCGGCGCCATGTCCGATACGATCATCGGCCAGGGCACCAAGATCGACAATCTCGTGCAGATCGCCCATAACGTCCGCATCGGCCGCAATTGCATAATAGCGGGGCTTTCGGGTATTTCGGGATCCGTGGTGGTGGGTGACAATGTCACCATGGGCGGCGGCGTCGGGCTTGCGGATCACCTGACCATTGGGACAGGGGCCAAGCTTGCCGCCAGAAGTGGATTTATGAGCAATGTCCCTGCAGGCGAGATCTGGGGCGGCTATCCGGCACAGCCGATGGCGGAAGCCATGCGGGAGATAGCCATGCTGCGCAAGCTCGCCAGGACCCGCAAACAGGGCGAGGGAGGCAATGGCTGACATGATCGCGTCGACGACGCTGGAGGCGGTCGACATTATGGGGCTGATGAAGCTCCTGCCGCACCGCTATCCGTTCCTGATGATCGATCGTATCGTCGACATCGATGGCGACGAATCCGCCATCGGCATCAAGAACGTGACCATAAACGAGCCGCATTTTCAGGGCCATTTCCCTGAGCAGCCGGTCATGCCGGGTGTGCTCATCGTCGAGGCGATGGCGCAGACGGCCGGCGCCATCTGTATCCGCAGCCTGGGTACCGAAAAGCCGTCGCTGGTCTATTTCCTGACCATCGACAACGCCAAATTCCGCAAACCGGTGGTTCCCGGCGACCAGTTGAAGATCCATGTCAAGAAAATCAAGAAACGCGGCAACCTGCTCAAATTCGCTTGTGAAGCCATGGTCGACGGCGCCAAGGCGGCCGAGGCCGAGATTTCAGCCATGATGGTCACCAGCGACTGACGATCGAGTGCTTATGAAAATCAAGACATCCATTCATGCTTCCTCCATTGTCGAGGAAGGCGCCCAAATCGGCCAAGGTGCACGCATCGGGCCGTTCTGCCATGTCGGTGCCGATGTGGTGATCGGCGACGACGTCGAACTGGTCAGTCATGTCTCGGTGATGGGCGCGACGTCGATCGGCGCCTCGACCAAGGTCTATCCGATGGCGACATTGGGCGCACCGCCGCAGAACACCAAGCACAAGGGCGGTCGCACCACCTTGGTCATCGGCAGGAACTGCACGATCCGCGAAGGCGTGACCATGCATCTCGGCACCGATTCCAGCCGCGGCGAGACGACGGTCGGCGACAATGGCAATTTCCTTGCCTACGCCCATATCGCCCATGATTGCGTCGTCGGCAACAATGCGACGTTCGCCAATGGCGCAACGCTGGGCGGCCACTGCGAGGTCGGCAACAATGTCTATATCGGCGGCCTGACCGCAGTGCATCAGTTTGTCCGCATCGGCGACAACGCCTTTCTCGGCGGCTGCTCCGCGATCGTCGGCGATGTCATCCCCTTTGCCATAGCGGTCGGCAACCGCGCCAGCCTACGCGGCCTCAACATCATCGGCCTCAAGCGCTCCGGCCTGCCAAGGTCCGAAATCCTTGTGCTGCGCAAGGCTTACAGGATGATCTTCGATCGTTCCCGCACCGTTGGCGAGAACATCGAGTTCGCCAAGGCGGAGTTCGCGTCGTCGCCGACCGCCATGAAGATCATCGATTTCATCACCAGTCGCGGCAAGCGGCACTATGCTGTGCCGTCGCTCAAGGGCGGCGATGGCGACGATGTCGATGACGAAGACTGAGACAGCGGCTGCGCGTCTTGATCTTCCGCCGGGCTCCAGGGTCGGCATCATTGCCGGCGGCGGCAGTCTGCCGGTCGAAGTCGCGGCCGGTTCGGCTGAACAAGGTTATCCGCCCTTCGTCATCCTGATGGAAGGCGAGGTGGACCGCATCGCGGAACTCTCCCGATACGATCACGAAAGCCTCGCTCTGGAAGGTATAGGCTCGCTCGTCCCTTTGCTGCGGCGGCACCGGATCACCCATCTGGTGCTTGCAGGCGAGATCAAGCGCCGGCCGCGATTGCTTGCGCTGCGCCCCAGTCTCAGCCTGCTCGCGGTGATTCCTTTGGTCGTCATGGCGCTCGCGCGTGGCGACGATGGTCTTCTGAAGGTCTTGGCACGAGGCCTCGAAGCGCGCGGAGTAAAGGTCGTTGGCGCCCACGAAGTAGTGCCGAATCTTGTCGCCGCCGAAGGCGTGCTGACCAAGGCCGAACCGCGAAAATTGGACTGGCGCGATATTGAGGCAGGCCTTGCGGCAGCAAAGGCCATCGGGGCGCTGGATGTCGGCCAGGCGGCGATCGCGGTTGGCGGCCGGGCAATCGCGCTGGAAGGCATCGAAGGAACAGCCGGCCTGCTTGATCGTGCGAAGCTGCTGCGCGGCCACGGCCGTATTGCGGGCAAGACCCGCGGCGTCCTCGTCAAGTGCGCCAAGCCCGGTCAGGAACTGCGCGCCGATCTTCCATCCATCGGTCCGCAGACGATCGAGGCAGCGCACGCGGCCGGACTCGCCGGCATTGCCGTCGAGGCGGGACGCTCGCTGATCCTCGAAGGTCCTGAAACCATCGCGCGCGCCAATGCACTCGGCCTGTTCGTCCTTGGCCTGCGTGCCGCCACGGAGCCGCGCAATGGCTGACAGGGCATTGAAGATCGCAATCGTTGCCGGAGAGGAGTCCGGCGACCTGCTCGGTGCCGACATAGTGCGCTCGCTCAGCCAGGCTGTGGGGCGCGAGGTGCAACTCGTCGGCCTCGGCGGCCGTCATTTGCAGGCGCTGGGACTGGTCTCGCCATTCGATGCCGGCGAGATCGCCCTCATGGGGTTCAGCGCCGTTCTGCGCGACCTGCCGCGCCTGATGCGGCGGATCAGCCAACTGGCCAAGACCGTTGCCGACGAAAAGCCGGACTGCATGGTCACCATCGACAGTCCGGACTTTTCGTTGCGCGTCGCCAAAAAGGTGCGTGCGGCCAACCCGTCGATTCCGATCATCCACTATGTCTGCCCGAGCGTGTGGGCGTGGCGGCCGGGCAGGGCGGTGGCGATGAAGCCCTATGTCGACCACATCCTCTGCATCCTGCCTTTCGAGGTCAAGGAGCTCGAGCGGCTCGGCGGGCCACCGGGCACCTATGTTGGGCATCGCCTGACCCACGATGCGGGTTTGCTGGCCGCAGCCAAGGCGCAGGAACTACCGCGCGACCTTTCTCCTGATCGCGTCAAGACCCTGCTCGTCCTGCCCGGTTCGCGGCGTGGCGAGGTACGGCGGCTGCTCGAGCCCGTTCGGCGAGACGGTGTCGATTCTGCATGCGCGTGGCCACCGCCTGCGGCTGCTGCTGCCGACCGTTCCGCATGTCGCCGAGCTCGTCAAATCCTCGGTCAACCGCTGGGATGAAAAGCCTGAGATCATCGTCGATTCCCAGCGCAAATGGCAGGCTTTCGGCAAAGCCGATGCGGCGCTGATCGCGTCCGGGACGGTATCGCTGGAACTGGCGCTGGCCGGCGTGCCGATGATTTCCTGCTACAGGCTCGACCCGGTCGCGCGGGTCTTGGCGCCGTACCTCGTTTCCGTCTGGTCGGCGCTGCTGCCCAATCTGATATCGGATCGAGCGCTTATTCCGGAATTCTACGACGGCTACATCAAGCCGAACAATCTGGCCCGGCAATTGGAAGCCCTGTTCGCCGACAGCGGCATGCGCGCCTGGCAGAAGAATGGATTTGCAGAGATCACGCGGCGCATGGCGACGGATAGACCGTCCGGCGAGATCGCCGCGCAGGTGGTGATGCGGTATGTCAAGAGAGGGAATAGTCAGTAGGGAGTAGGGAAGTTGACCGTGCCTACTGCCTACTGCCTACTGCCTACTGCCCGATCCCTACTCCCAATTCACCGCTTGGCGATCGGCACGTAGTCACGCTCGGGTGCGCCGGTATAGAGCTGACGAGGGCGGCCGATCTTCTGGCGCGGATCCTCGATCATCTCTTTCCACTGCGCGATCCAGCCGACGGTGCGGGCGACCGCGAACAGCACGGTGAACATGGTGGTGGGGAAGCCCAGCGCCTTCAGCGTGATGCCGGAATAGAAGTCGACATTCGGGTAGAGCTTCTTCTCGATGAAATAGGGATCGGTCAGCGCGATCTTTTCCAGTTCCATGGCGATGTCGAGCAGCGGATCGTCCTTGATGCCGAGCTCGCCCAGAACCTCATGCGCCGTCTTCTGCATGATCTTGGCGCGCGGATCGTAGTTCTTGTAGACGCGGTGGCCGAAGCCCATCAGCCGGAACGGATCGTTCTTGTCCTTGGCGCGGGCGATGAATTCGGGGATGTGATCGACATGGCCGATCTCACCAAGCATGTTGAGCGCCGCTTCATTGGCGCCGCCATGCGCAGGCCCCCACAGGCAGGCGATGCCGGCGGCGATGCACGCAAACGGATTGGCGCCCGACGAGCCGGCGAGACGCACGGTCGAGGTCGAGGCGTTCTGCTCGTGGTCGGCGTGCAGGATGAAGATGCGCTCCATGGCGCGCGCCAGCACCGGGTTGATCTTGTATTCCTCGCACGGCACGGCAAAGCACATGTGCAGGAAGTTGGCGGCGAAGTTCAGTTCGTTCTTCGGGTAAATGAACGGCTGGCCGATGTGGTATTTGTAGGCCATCGCCGCGATCGTTGGCATCTTGGCGATCAGCCGCATGGAGGCAACCATGCGCTGGTAGGGGTCGGAGATGTCGGTGGAGTCGTGGTAGAAGGCCGACAGCGCGCCGACCACGCCGCACATCACCGCCATCGGGTGCGCGTCGCGGCGGAAGCCGGTGAAAAAGCGCGACATCTGCTCATGCACCATGGTGTGGCGCGTCACGCGATAGTCGAAGTCGTCCTTCTGCGCCTTGGTCGGCAGTTCGCCGTAAAGCAGGAGATAGCAGACTTCGAGGAAGTCGCCATGTTCGGCCAACTGGTCGATCGGATAGCCGCGGTGCAGCAGGATGCCGGCGTCGCCGTCGATGAAGGTGATTTCGGACTCGCAGCTTGCCGTCGAGGTGAAGCCGGGATCGTAAGTGAAGGCGCCGGTGGTTGAGTAGAGCGAGGCGATGTCGATGACATCAGGCCCGACCGAACCACTTCGCACCTTGAATTCATGGGTCTTGCCGGCGAATGCAAGCGTTGCCGTGGCCTCCTGGGTCTTGCCGCCCAAATCCATTTTTTTCGCAGCTTCGGTCATTGCAAACTCCTTCTTGTTTCCTCATGCCGGCAAAGGCAAAATTCTGCAGAGCGACACGTCGAAAATCACCGCAATGCGCGTATTCGCCACCGCATTTCAGGAGGTGCGTGCCAGATTGGGCCAAGGCCTAATGTTGCACTGCGAAACCCGCCTTTCAATGCCAATCTTCTTGGGCCAGTTTGCTCCTAATCGATTTGATCTGAGATGCGCGCCAGGCTTTCCTCGCGGCCGAGCACGGCGAGCACATCGAACACGCCCGGCGAGGTGCTTTTGCCGGTCAACGCAGCGCGCAAAGGCTGGGCCACCGCGCCGAGCTTGTGACTGCCGGCCGCTGCCACCTCGCGTATCGCCGCCTCCGCCGAGGCGGCTGTCCAGTCACTCGCAAGCCCGTTCAAAGCTTCGTGAGCACTGCGCAGGATCTTGCGGGCATCGTCGGTAAGCAGAAGGGCCGCCTTGTCGTCGATCGGCAGGGGGCGCGTGGCGAACAGGAAGGCCGCGCCATCGACGAGCTCGACCAGCGTCTTGGCGCGCTCCTTCAGGCCCGGAAGCGCTGCCAGCAACTGCGCCTTGGTGCTGTCGTTCAGGCGCGCGGCGATCGCCGGGCCGCCTTCGAGATAGGGCAGGGTAGCGATGAAGATGTCGAACAGTTCGGCATCGCTCATGCGGCGCATATGCGCGCCGTTGATCGCCTCCAGCTTGGCGAAGTCGAAGCGCGCCGCACCCTTGTTGACATCGCCGATATCGAACCAGGAAATCATGTCCTTGATCGACATGATCTCGTCGTCGCCATGGCTCCAGCCGAGGCGCGCCAGGTAGTTGAGCAGCGCCTCCGGCAGGTAGCCCATGGCGCGATAGGCCTCGACGCCAAGCGCGCCGTGCCGCTTCGACAGCTTGGCGCCATCGGCGCCGTGGATCAGCGGGATATGCGACATGGACGGCACGTTCCAGCCCATGGCGTTGTAGATCACGGTCTGGCGAGCGGCGTTGGTCAGATGATCGTCGCCGCGAATGATATGGGTGACTCCCATATCATGATCATCGACGACGACGGCATGCATGTAAGTGGGATTGCCGTCAGAACGCAGGATGATGAAGTCATCGAGATCCTTGTTGGGAAAGCGCACCTCGCCCTGGACACGGTCATGGACGATGGTCTCGCCTTCGGTCGGCGCCTTGATACGAATGGCGCCCTTGACGCCTGCGGGCGCCTCAGAGGGGTCGCGGTCGCGCCAGCGGCCGTCATAGCGGGGCGGCAGCCCCTTGGCTCTGGCAGCCTCGCGCATGGCCTCCAGTTCGGCCGGCGTGGCATAGCAATAATACGCCTTGCCCTTGCGCACGAGCTCCTCAGCCACCTCGCGGTGGCGCGGCGCACGCTCGAACTGCGACACCGGCTCGCCGTCCCAGCTCAGGCCAAGCCAGGAAAGCCCGTCGAGGATGGCAGCCGTCGCGGCTTCATTGGAGCGTTCGCGGTCGGTGTCCTCGATGCGCAGCAGCATCGTGCCGCCAGTGTGCTTCGCATACAGCCAGTTGAACAGCGCCGTGCGCGCGCCGCCTATGTGCAGATAGCCGGTGGGCGAAGGGGCAAAACGGGTGACGACCTTGTCGGACATGGAACTCTCGGAAACCATCTGAAGCGGGGTGCGGTTGCGCGGGCTTTCGCGCGCCCGGCGTTCATGTAGCATAGGGTGTCGAGGGCGCAAGGGGCAGACCCGATGGCTGGACGAGGCTGGGGCTCGGATCAGGGCGAGGACGCTGCCATCGGCGTCAGCGAACGGTCCCTGTTTGCGCCTCGGCCAGCCCCATTACCGCCGCCATCGCCCCTTGTGCCGGATCCCGGCAAGGCGCCCTTGCAAGCGGATGTCGCCGCCTCTGTTCCTGTTGCCGAAACCGGCAGGATCGTTCGCGTGCGCCGGCAAATCAGCCTGACATCACTGCCTCGCCTGCGCCACAGCGTGAACACGGCGGCGAGCCTGGAACTCGACCGGGGCGTGGCCTTCCTGCTGGTGCCGGTCTGCCTGGCGATCGGAGCGATCGGCTATTTTTCGCTGACGGCTGAACCCGACTTTGCGAGACCTGTCGCGGTTGTCATCTTGACGGGGATTTGTGCGCTGGTCTCGCGCTCATGGCCAAAGACCCATCTGTGTTTCATGGCGGCGCTTTTGTGCGCCCTAGGACTGCTTGCTGCCAAGGTCGAGACGTGGCGTGCGGGCACACAAATGTTGGGCTCGGAAATCTCGACGCAGGTGACCGGCCGCGTCGTCTCGCTCGACCGGATGGAAACTGGCCGTATCCGGCTGACCATCGACGTGACATCGACCGCAAGACCGAAACTGCGCTATGCGCCGGAACGGGTGCGGCTTTCGGCACGCAAGATCCCGGCTGACGTGACCGCAGGCTCCCTCATCACTGGATATGCCAAGCTTTTGCCGCCGACCGGGCCGGTGCGGCCGGACAGCTATGATTTCTCCTTCGACAGCTATTTTGCCGGCATCGGCGGCAGCGGGTTCTTTCTCGGCAACCCCAAGCTTGTCGTCAGCGATGGTGGCGACATGTCGCTGCCGGCCCGAATTTCCTCTAGCGTGGAAAATGCCCGCGAGGCCATCGCCGACCATATCAGGGCGAGCGTCGGCGGCGCCGAAGGCGAGATCGCCGCGGCGCTGATCGTCGGCGTGCGCGCCGGCATTCCCGATGACATCAATGAGGCGATGCGACGTACCGGCATCTACCACATCATCTCGATTTCGGGACTGCACATGGCGCTGGTCGCAGGCACCATCATGGGCTTGCTGCGCGGCGCCTTCGCGTTGTTTCCCGACTTTTCCGCGCGTCGCCCGGTCAAGAAGTATGCCGCCGTCGCCGCACTGTTCTCGATCGCGGCCTATCTCATCATCTCTGGAGTCGTCGTTGCCGCCGAGCGCAGCTTCATCATGCTGGCGGTGATGCTGATTGCCGTGCTGTTCGATCGAGCAGCACTCACCATGCGCAATCTGGCGATCTCGGCGATCGCCGTCATCGTGGTGTCGCCGCATGAGGTGGTCGGCCCGAGTTTTCAGATGTCGTTCGCCGCGACCGCGGCTCTGGTCGGCGCCTATGCCGGCTGGGCCGTTCACCGCGCGGGAAAAGCAAGACCGCCGCCCCCAAAGCGATCCATGCCCGGTTTCCTGACGCGAAAGTTCGTGCTCGCGGCAACCGGCCTTGCCATGACCTCCATCATCGCCGGCAGCGCCACGACGCTGTTTGCCATCTGGCATTTTCAGCGTGTGTCGCCGCTCAGCCTGTTCGCCAATCTGGCGGTTATGCCGATCGTCACCGTCGTCATGTTCCTGGCTGTCGCAAGCGCGCTGCTGATGCCTTTCGGATTGGATTGGCCGGCCCTCTACCTGATGGGCAAGGGTCTGACGGTGATGATCGCCATATCGGGTTGGATCTCCGAACGTTCGCCTGTCGATGCGGTTGGGCTGATTTCGCAGCAATCTGTCCTGCTGGTGACAATTGCCCTAGTCATCGCGACAATGGCGACAACTTGGCTGCGGCTCGCTGCTCTGCCATTCGCGCTGGCAGGCTTGCTGACCGTCTCGGATACGCGCACGCCGGATGTGCTGATCTCGGAGGACGCCCGACTGGTTGCCTTGCCGATCGGCGGTGGCGAACTCGCCGTCAGCCGCGCTCGGCCGAACGAATTCACCGTCGACAACTGGAAACGCGCACTAATATCCGAAACCATCGTCGTGCCGGAGGTGTTCGACAAGGGCGACGGGCAATTCGACGTCGCGGATGCCGTTGAGCTACCGCCGGGATCGCCGTTCTATTGCACCTCAGGCGTCTGCGTGGCCAGGCACACGTCCGGTGCGATCATTGCCTATGTCGAGGACCGCAAGGACACCTGGAAAGCCTGCGGTTTCGCCGAGCTGATCGTCATCAATGACGCCACCGCGTATGACGCCTGTCACAACCCGCTGGTTCTCGTCATCACCAAGCGGCAACTGGCTCGCAAAGGCAGTGCCGCGATCTTCTTCGATCGCCAATCGGCGACCACGCCGGCGACGATCAGCTTCGCCGTGGACAGCCCATACCGGCCCTGGCATGCGCAACGCAAATTCTCGCGCGAGGCGAGGGGGCTGCCACCCTTCAAGAGACCCGAGAAGCCAGTGGCTGAAACGCAGCCGCCTCAGTAGCGGCGGATCAGGCCAACGAGCTTGCCTTGCACCTTGACCCTGTCCGGCCCGAAAATACGGGTTTCATAGGCTGGATTGGCGGCTTCGAGAGCAATCGAAGCGCCCTTGCGGCGGAACCGCTTCAGCGTCGCTTCCTCTTCATCGACCAGCGCCACGATGATCTCGCCGGGGTTCGCCGTGTCGGCATTGCGGATGATGACGGTGTCGCCGTCGAAGATACCGGCCTCGATCATCGAGTCGCCCTTGACCTCCAGCGCATAGTGGGCACCGCCCATGATCATGTCCGGCGGCACCGAGATCGAATGCGTCTGATGCTGGATGGCATCGATCGGCACACCGGCGGCGATACGGCCCATGACCGGGATCGACACGGCGGAGACCGCATCGTCATCATTGCCGGGCGAGGGCATCCGCGAAGGCGCCGGCTTGATCTGCCGGCCAAGGGCACCACCCTGACCGAGACTGCCCTGGATGACGCTTGGCGAAAACTTCTTTGCCGCGTTGAGGCCGGGCGCGATCGAGTCCGGCAATCGCAGCACTTCCAGCGCGCGTGCCCGGTTGGGCAACCGGCGAATAAAGCCGCGCTCCTCAAGTGCGGTGATCAGCCGATGAATCCCGGATTTGGAGGCAAGGTCGAGCGCCTCCTTCATCTCGTCGAAGGATGGCGGAATGCCGCTCTCCTTCAGGCGTTCATGGATGAACATCAGCAGTTCATGTTGCTTGCGTGTCAGCATGGCGGCCCCCAGATTACCTGAAACCAGAATCGAAAAACAAACCCAGAACAAACACTATCTGTTCCAGTTGTGTTCTGCAACCGTTTAAAGTTTAATGAATTTGTTAAGGCTGCTGAAATTATTTGGGCTTGCCAGCGGGTCGCGATCGACAGGCGCCAACCACGGCAATGCGCCTGCTCACATTGAAATCATTATGGTTAATGACCTGTGGCTCATCCTCGACCCAAGGCTTGGCATCATCTGCCGATCGACCTCCACAAGGGACGCTATCAATCTTCGGGACGTTCGTTTGCCGTGAACGAAACGGAGCCAAAACGCCAACGTCTGTTGGCATTTGTGGCTGGAATTCAGCCCTCCGTCATCCGCCGGGCAGTGAGGGCGGCGACGGCAAATCGCGGAGATCGTTGCGTCAGGTAACGGCTTCCTTGACGGCGAAACGCTGGTCCTTCCATGCGCCCGTGCGCAGAATATCCTCCAGCACCTCAACCGCCAGCCACACATCCTTGTAGCCGACATAGAGCGGCGTGAAGCCGAAACGGATGGTCGATGGCGCGCGAAAATCACCGATGACGCCGCGCTCGATCAGCGCCCGCATGATTTGATAGCCGTGATCGTGAAGGAACGACACCTGGCTGCCGCGCCTGGTCGCGTCGCGGGTGGTCTCCAGCGTGAGGCCATAGGCGCCGCACTTTGCTTCGACGAGCTGGATGAACAGTTCCGTCAGCGCGACGCTCTTTTTTCGCAATGCCGCCATGTCGACGTCGTTCCAGATGACAAGCGCGCCTTTGAGCGCCCGCATCGACAGGACCGGCTGGGTGCCGCACAGAAAGCGGCGGATACCGGTGCCGGCAACATACCCCCGTTCGAAGGCAAAGGGCCGCGCATGGCCCCACCAGCCGCTGAGCGGCTGGCTGATATCGCCGTGATGGCGCTGCGCGGCATAGATGAAGGCCGGTGCGCCCGGACCGCCGTTGAGGTACTTGTAAGTGCAGCCGATGGCGAAATCGGCATTTGCCTGATCGAGCTCGACGGGCAGGGCGCCGGCGGTGTGGCATAGATCCCAGACGATCAGCGCTCCGGCCGCATGAGCCTTGCGCGTCAGCGCCGCCATGTCGCGCAGTTCACCCGATTTGTAGTTGACGTGGTTGACCAGCACCACCGCGACGTTTTCGTCGATCAGCTCTTCGATGGTGGGCGCGTCGACGCCCGCGAGGCGCAGCAGGACGCCGTCCCGTGTCGAGGCCACCCCTTCGGCGATGTACAGGTCGGTGGGGAAACTGTCACCCTCGGCGACGATGACCGACCGGCCCGGCCGCATCTCCAGCGCCGCATGCAGCACCTTGTAGATGTTGGTCGACGTCGTGTCGCAGACGACGGTCTGGCCGGCCGCGGCTCCAATCAGGCGTCCGAGTTGATCGCCGAGTTCGATCGGCATCTCGAACCATCCGGCCGTATTCCAGGCTCGGATGAGGTCCTGGGCCCATTCCTGGGTTGCCGCCTGCTGCAGCTCGCCGAAAACGGCATGAGACGCTGCCCCCAGTGAATTGCCGTCGAGATAGATCACCCCCTCCGGCAGAATGAAACGGTCGCGCATGGCCCGCAGCGGATCTGTGGCATCCATCGCTTCGACTGCGGCGAGATCAGGAAATCCACTCATGGTCAGTCAGTCCCCGGTTGTTCGCGAAGGGTGTTCCGCCGCCGCGCGTCGCTGTTTTCATTTCGACGATGTCAGAGCCGGGTGCGGACCGTCCACAGTTCCGGGAACAGCACCACCTCGAGCATCTTCTTCAGATACGAAGCACCCGACGTGCCGCCGGTGCCGCGTTTCAGACCGATGATGCGCTCAACCGTGGTGACGTGGTTGAAGCGCCAGCGGCGGAAATAATCCTCGAAGTCGACCAGCTTCTCTGCCAGTTCGTAGAACATCCAGTAGCGCTGCGGATCGCGGTAAATGGTTTGCCAGGCGACCAGCACCTCTTCATTCTCGGTTCGCGTCTCACGCCAGCCCGTGCGCTTGGCATCGGCACCGATGTCGAATCCGTTGCGCGCAAGCAGCAGCAGCGCTTCGTCGTAGAGCGATGGTTCGGTCAGGATCGCTTCCAGCTTTCCGCTCAGGTCGGGCCGGTGCTTGTGCGGCCCGAGCATGGCCAGGTTGCGGTTGCCGGCCATGAACTCGATGGCGCGATACTGCCAGGACTGGAAACCCGAGGACTGGCCGAGCGCGTCGCGGAACTCGGTGTATTCGCTCGGCGTCATCGTCCGCAGCACATCCCAGGCATTGTTCAGCTGCTCGAAGATCCGCGCAACGCGCGACAGCATCTTGAAGCTCGGCTCGAGCCGGTCGGCGCGGATGGAACGGATCGCGGCGCCGATCTCGTGCAGAGCGAGCTTCATCCAGAGTTCGGAGGTCTGATGCTGGATGATGAACAGCATCTCGTCATGCGCCGATGACAGCGGCGTTTGGGCCTCCAGCACTTTCTCCAGGTGCAGGTAGTCGCTGTAGGACATGCGCTCCTTGAACGACATCTGGGCGCCTTCGGACGCCGGATCGTATGGCTCGCTCAATCGATTTTCTCCGTGCGCAGCCGGAAGCGCTGGATCTTGCCGGTCTGGGTCTTGGGCAGGGCGGCGATGAATTTTACCGATCGCGGATATTTATAGGGCGCGATCATTGCCTTGACATGGTCCTGCAGGCGCTTGGTGGTGAGGGCGTCGGGCGCGACGCCCTGCACCAGCACTGACATGCGCCTCGACGATCTGGCCGCGCTCGGCGTCCTCGGCGCCAATGACAGCGCATTCGGCGACGTCCGGGTGCGCCAGCAGCGCCGCCTCGACCTCGGGACCGGCGATGTTGTAGCCGGCGCTGACGATCATGTCGTCGGAGCGTGCGGCGAAATGGAAGAAGCCTTCCTCGTCCTGCGTGAAGGTATCGCCGGTGAGGTTCCAGCCGTCGCGCACGTATTCCTTCTGCCTGTCATCGGCCATGTAGCGGCAGCCGGTCGGTCCGCGCACCGCAAGCCTGCCGGTCGCGCCGCGTGGCACCTCGCGCATCTCGTCATCGACGACGCGCGCCTCGTAGCCGCCCACCGGCTTTCCGGTCGACGCGGGCTTCATGTCGTCAAAACGGTTGGAGATGAAAATGTGCAGCATCTCGGTGGCTCCGATGCCGTCGAGGATCGGCTTTCCGGTCTTTTGTGTCCACTCTTCGAAAACGGGAGCAGGCAAGGTTTCGCCGGCCGAAACGGCGACGCGCAGCGATGACAGGTCCGCTCCTTCATCCATGGCCTTCAGCATGGCGCGGTAGGCAGTCGGCGCGGTGAAAGAGATCGTCGCTTTGTAGGTCTCGATGATGTGGATCATGTTGGGTGGCGTCGCCTGCTCCAGCAGCGTCGCCGCCGCACCGAAGCGCAGCGGGAAGATGGCGAGTCCGCCAAGGCCGAAGGTGAAGGCCAGCGGCGGCGAGCCGACGAAGATGTCGTCCGGCGTCACCTCCAGGATTTCGCGGGCGTAGGCGTCGGCGATGATCAGCAGGTCGCGGTGAAAATGCATCGTCGCCTTCGGAACGCCTGTTGTGCCCGAGGTGAAGCCGAGCAGGGCAACATCGTCGCGGCCGGTGTCGACTGCGGTGAACGTCACCGGCTTGTCGAGAGCGGCACGATCGAGTTCAGCATCATGGTTGGCGGTGCCGTCGAAACCGATGACCTGCTTGAGGAATGCGCTGTCCTTGGCGCAGGCGGTCATCTCGTCCATCAGCCTGGTGTCGCAGAGCGCGACGGTGATTTCCGCTTTGTCGACGATCTTGGCGAGTTCGCCGGCGCGCAGCATCGGCATGGTGTTGACGACCACGGCGCCAACCTTGGTGGCGGCCAGCCAGCAGGCGACCATTGCGGGGTTGTTGGCCGAACGGATCAGCACCCGGTTGCCCGGCTCGACCCCATAATTCTCGACCAGCGCGTGGGCCAGCCTGTTCGTCCAGTCGGACAGTTCCTTGTAGGTGCGGCGGCGGCCATTGCCGATCAGCGCGGTGTGGTCGCCCAGGCCTTTCTCGACCAGCCTGTCGGTCAGTTCGACACCGGCGTTGAGGCGTTCGGGATAGTCGAAGCCGTCGAGCAGGATTTCAGGCCATTGCTCCGGCGGCGGCAGGTGATCGCGCGTGAACGTGTCGATATGCGCTGAAGGCCCAAGCATGTCGCCGCTCTCCTGTCTGCTGGACGGCCAGTGCGCGAGGCGCCTGACCAGTGATCTGAAGGTCCTGCTTTTTTTGAGGAGGCTTCGTGCCGCAAGTCGCGCCTTGCTCGACGCCACCCGAACGGGGTGACCATTTGCAGGCTTCGGGCAGCACAGCAGACCTCCCATTGTCGGCTGTTCGTGCGGGCAGGATCGCACCAGTCGAAATTTGTTTCAAGCCTAAAATGTTTTTGCCCTAGAGCATTGACGCATGGCGTGGCGGTGGCCATTGCTAGCGGAACAGCGATGCCGTTTTTGGGGAAGGGCGCAGATGTTCGAACGTCACATCGTCGATTGGGATGATGCCTATGCCAACGGTGCGAATATCGCCGGCAGCGACCGATGGCCGGCCGCGTGGGTGGAGCCTGCGCAAGCGTTTCGTGACGCACTCTCGGCGCAGGGCCGGGCACGGCTCGACATCACCTATGGCGATGGGCGACGCAATCGGCTCGATCTCTTCCTCCCCAGCGCCACGCCCAAAGGGTTGGTGGTGTTCATCCATGGCGGTTACTGGAAGGCGTTCGACAAGAGTTTCTGGTCGCATCTCGCCAATGGTGCGGTCAGCAGCGGCTTTGCCGTGGCGATGCCGTCCTACACGCTGTGCCCGGACTTACGCATCGCCGGCATCGTCCAGGAGATCGGCGTGGCGATCGGCAAGGCGGCGGCAATGGTCGACGGGCCGCTGATGCTGACCGGACATTCGGCCGGCGGCCATCTTGCCAGCCGGATGGTGACGACAACCACGCCTCTGGCGGACGATGTGGCGCGGCGCGTGCGCCATGTCGTTTCGATTTCGGGTGTCCACGATCTGCGTCCGATCATGCGCACCGAGATGAACGCGATTCTGGCCATCGACGAGGCCGAGGCGTTGGCGGAAAGCCCGGCACTGTTGCGGCCCATGGATGGTGTCCGCATCACCTGTTGGGCCGGTGGTGGCGAGCGCGCCGAGTTCCTGCGTCAGAACGCCTTGCTTGCCAACATCTGGACGGGCCTCGGTGCTGCAACCAGCACCGTGGTCGAGCCCGACCGGCATCATTTCAGCATTGTCGACGGCCTTGCCGATCCGGCCCACCCACTGAGCCGCGCCTTGATATCGGGCTAGCACCGAGATCATTTTCCATTTTTTTATTAATGGTTTGTCTTGTTCTGCTTCAGCGCAGCATCAGTACGCTGCAGGCCTCGCCAGCAGCTGCTGCGGGGGCAAACGGCGCCCGCACGATCAGCCCGTTGGCGTCGGCCAGCATTCTCAGCATCGAGGAATCCTGGATACCGAACGGCGTCGCCACCAGCACGCCGTCATCTTCCCTGACCACGGCTCGGACGTAGTCCTGGCGCAGATCATTGGCCGGCATGGCGGCACCCAACCGCGCCGGACGAATGTCCTGGCGATGATTGCGGCCGCCGAGCCGCGCCAGCAGCGGCTTCAGGAACAATTGCGAGCAGACCAGGCTTGCCACCGGATTGCCGGGCAGGCCGATGCACCTGATATCGCCGAGGCGGCCGAACATCAGCGGCTTGCCAGGACGCATGGCGATCTTCCAGAAGCCGAGCGTCATGCCTTCGCCGGTCAGCACGTCGTGGATCAGGTCGTGATCGCCGACCGAGGCGCCACCAAGCGTCACAATGACATCCGCACCGGCCGCGACCGCTTTTTGCACCAGTTCGGCGATAGCATCCTTGCGATCGGCGGCAATGCCGAGATCGAGCGCGCGGGCGCCGACCGAGTGTGCGGTGGCGGCGACGCCATAGGCATTCGATGAAATGATCTGGTCCGGGCCGAGATCGCTGCCCGGCGGCAGCAATTCGTCGCCGGTGGCGATAATGGCGACCAGCGGCCGTTTCACCACGCTGACCCGAGGATGGTTGGCCGATGCTGCCAGCGACAGTGCCGCCGGGTCGAGCAAGCGGCCTTTTTCCAGCAGCATGTCGCCTGTTGAAAAATCGAGCCCGATGCGGCGGATATTGCGCCATTGCGCCGTTGGCTCGGTCACTTCGATTTCGCCGCCGCCGAGATCGCGGACATTCTCCTGGATGACGATGGTGTCGGCGCCTTCGGGCAGCGGCGCGCCGGTGAAGATGCGCACGGCCTGCGTCTGGCCGACCGTGCCGTCGAAGCCACGCCCAGCCGGCGCCATGCCGATCACCGACAGCCTGGATGGGACCGACGTGACGTCGGCGGCGCGCGCTGCATAGCCGTCCATGGCGGAAGCATTGAAAGGCGGCTGGGTGCGAAGTGCCACGACCGGTTCCGCCAGAACACGATCCACAGCCTCGAACAGGGGAACGCTTTCGCCGGCTAGAGGCGCCGCGCCATCAAGCAGGCGTTCAAGCGCCTCCGCGATAGGAACCAGCGCCATCAGGCGCTCGCCTTGTAGTCACCCGACTTGCCACCGGTCTTTTCGACCAGGCGGATGCCGGTGATGACCATGGCGCGGTCTACTGCTTTGGCCATGTCGTAGATGGTCAGGCAGGCGACCGAAGCGGCGGTCAGCGCTTCCATCTCGACACCCGTCTTGCCGGTGACGCGCGCCAGTGCGGTGACCTTCAGGCCGGGCAAAGCATGGTCGGGCTCGATGTCGACGGAAACCTTGGTCAAAAGCAGCGGGTGGCAGAGCGGGATCAGTTCATGCGTCTTCTTCCCCGCCATGATGCCGGCGATGCGCGCGGTGCCGAGCACATCGCCCTTCTTGGCGTTGCCGGCGAGGATCATCTTCAGCGTCTCGGGCTGCATCGCGACAAAGCCTTCGGCGATCGCCGTGCGCGTTGTTTCGTCCTTGTCGCCGACGTCGACCATGTTGGCCTCGCCCTGCGCGCCGAGATGGGTAAGGCCCGATACCATCGTCAGATGGCCTCGGCCAAAGCCTTGCCTGTCAGAAGCAGGCGCGTCGCCGCGGTGACGTCCTGTTGCCGCATCAGGCTCTCGCCGACAAGAAAAGTGCCGATGTCGCTCTTTTGCAGCCTGAGGCAGTCGTCATGCGAGAAAATACCGCTCTCGCTGACCAGCAAGCGGTCGGCCGGAACCATCGTCGCCAGCCGCATGGAAGTGTCGAGGCTGGTCTCGAATGTGCGCAGATTGCGGTTGTTGATGCCGATCAGCCGCGACGACAGTTTTAGCGCGCGCTGCGTCTCGGTCTCGTCGTGCACTTCGACCAGTGCATCCATGCCGAGTTCGAAGGCCGTCGCCTCGAGCTCGCTGGCCAGGACGTCGTCGACACTGGCCATGATGATCAGGATGGCATCCGCGCCCCAGGCGCGGGCTTCGTAGACCTGATACGGATCGAACAGGAAATCCTTGCGCAGCGCCGGCAGCGCGACGGCGGCTCGCGCCCAGGTGAGAAATTCGGGCGCACCCTGGAAGGACGGTGCATCGGTCAGCACCGAAAGACAGGCAGCACCACCCTTGGCATAGGCCTGCGCCAGCGCCGGTGGATCGAAATCGGCACGGATCAGACCCTTGGAAGGGCTCGCCTTCTTGATCTCGGCGATTAGCGCGAAGGCGCCGGATTTGCGCTTCGCTTCCAGTGCGGCAAGAAAGCCGCGCGGTGCGTCGGCGTCTTTTGCCCGGGCCTTGATTTCGGCCAACGGCACGCGTGCCTTTGCTGCCGCGATCTCGTCGCGCTTGTAGGCCTCGATCTTGCGAAGAATGTCAGACACGCTCTATCCGTTATCCGTTCGAAATCTCGACCAGCCTGTCGAGCACTTGCAGGGCACGGCCGCTATCGATGGCTTGCGCCGCCGCCGCGATGCCGTCGCCAAGCGTCGTCGCCTTGCCGGCCACAACCAGTCCGGCACCGGCGTTCATCAGCACGGTGTCGCGATAGGCGCCGGCGGCGCCGCCCAGCATATCGCGCAAGGCCTTGGCGTTGTAGTCCGCATCGCCGCCACGCAATTCGTCCTTGCTGTGGCGCGGCAACCCAACCGCTTCAGGGGTCAGGGTGAAGCTGCGGATCTCGCCGCCGATCAGTTCGGCAACCTGCGTCTCGCCGGTGGTGGTGATCTCGTCATAGCCGTCGCCATGGGCGACCCAGACATGCTCGGCACCCAGCGCCTTCAGCGTCTCGGCAACCGGCAGGATCCATTCCGGCAGGAACACACCGACCAGCTGCCGCTTGACGCCGGCCGGATTGGAGAGCGGCCCGAGCAGGTTGAAGATGGTGCGGGTGCCGAGTTCGACGCGGGTCGGGCCGACATGCTTCATCGCCGGATGGTGCGCAGGCGCGAACATGAAGCCAACGCCTGCCTCGTGGATGCAGCGGCCGATGAATTCGGGCGAGATATCGATCTTGACGCCGAGCGCAACCAGCACGTCGGCTGCCCCCGTCAACGATGACAGGCCGCGATTGCCGTGTTTGGCAACCGGCACGCCGCTGCCGGCAACGACGAAGGCCGATGCCGTCGAAATGTTGACGCTGTGAGAATTGTCGCCGCCGGTGCCGACGATGTCGATGGCGTCGGTGGGCGCGTCGACGTGCAGCATCTTGCCCCGCATGGTTGCGACGGCGCCTGAAATCTCGCTCACCGTCTCGCCGCGCACACGCAGCGCCATCAGGAAACCGCCGATCTGGCCGGGGGTCGCGTCACCCGACATGATGATGTCGAAGGCCTCGCGCGCTTCCTCGAAGGAAAGCGCGCTACCGGTCGCGATCTTGGCGATATGGGTTTTCAGCGCGCTCATCTTGTCGAGGCTTGGGCGACGGCGGCCTGGTCGATGCGAACGTCGTACTGCGTCTGCAACTGCGCCACCAACTGGTCGAGCAGGTCATCCGACATGCCGGAGGTGAAGGATTTCTGCGCGTCGTCCGGCACCGAACTGGCATCGGCTCCGGCGGGCTCGAACACTTCGGCGACCTTGTACAGGATCTGCCCGTCTCCGGTGGGTGAGGGGACCAAGCCGGTGCCGCCTTCGCCGACACCGAACATCGCTGCCGCACCCTCCTTACCGAAATCGACATCGTCAGCCTCACGCTTGACACCGCGCTTGGTCTGCTTTTCGAGCTTCAGTTCGCTGGCGATGACATCGAGCGTTGCGCCGGCCTTGAGCCGCTTTTCCAGTTCGTCAGCCTTGGCGGCCAGCCGCTTGCTTATTTCCGCCGCCGTCCAGTCGGCGACGACTTTTTGACGAACCTCATCCAGCGTGCGGTCGCGAGCCGGCGTGACGGACGCCACCTCATAGAAGACGAAGCCGTTGTCGGCTGTGGTCAAGGCATCGTTTTCCGTGTTGGGTTCGGCGTCGAAGACGGCTTTGATCAGCTCCGGCGATTGCGGCAGGTCCTTGACGATGGTTGCATCTGGCCGCAGTCCACTACGATCGATGGCGTCGATGGTGACGACCTTCAGCTTCAGCTTGGCCGCGGCCTCCGCCAGCGAACTGCCGGCGGCGCGGGTGTCATCGTAATTGTCGCGCACGTCCAGAAGGATGCGGCTTGCCTCGCCCAGCGCCAGATCCTTGCGGATCTGATCGGACACCTCGGCCAGTGGTTTCACCACCTCGGGCTTGATCTCGGTGACGCGCAGCAGCACCGGACCGAAGGCGCCTTGCACGACCTGACTGACTTCATTGGCGTTGAGCGAAAAGGCCGCGTCGGCGACCGCCTTGTCGGCGATCTTGTCCTTGGCAAGCGTGCCGAGCAACGTATCGGCCGGCGTCTTGCCTTCCGCCGTGACAAGCTTGTCGAAAGTGGCGCCGGCCTTGAGCGAATCGAGTGCGGCCTTGGCCGCATCCGGCGTCTTGAACACGAGCTGCTCGACGGTGCGCAGTTCCGGCGTGGTGTAACGCGCCTTGTTCTTGTTGTAGTCGTCGCTGACCTGGCTGTCGGTGACGGCGGTCGTATCCATGATGTCGACGGGTTCGAGGCGGACATAGGAAAATTTGCGGTATTCGGGTGCCGCATATGTCTTCTTGTTGGCTTCGAAATAGGCCGAGAGCACGCTATCGGACGGCGCCGCGATCGGCTCGACCAGTGCCTTGGGCAGCGTCAAATAGTCGATGGTGCGGTCTTCGCCGCGATAGAGCGCAACCGCCTTGAAGAAAGTGTCCGGAGCCTTGAGGCCATCCGAGACCGCCTCGACAATTTGCTGGCGCACGGCCACCTGGGCACGGTTCTTCAAATAGTCCTCGGGCCGCATGCCGATCTGCTGCAGCATATATTCGAACGTTCTGCGGTCGAACTGGCCGCCCGGGCCCTTGAAGGCTGGGTCCTCGCGTGTCAACTCGGCCAGCCGATCCTTGGAAAGTCCGAGGCCCAGCTTGCGGGCCTGTTCGTCGAGAACGGCACCAGAGACGAGCTGAGCCAACACCTGGTTGTCGACGCCGAGCGCCTTTGCCTGTTCGTGGCTGAGACGTTGGCCGAACTGTTGCGACATGACGGCGAGCTGGCGATCGTAGGCGAGACGGTATTCGTTGATCGATACTTTGGTGCCGCCGGCGGTTATCACCGAATCGTGGCCGGCAAGACCGCTCATCAGCTGTCCGGAAACGCCCCAGACCAAAAAGCTGAGCACCAGCAGCACCAACAGTCCCTTCGCGACCCAGGTGCCTGCCGCGTTTCTCAATATACCAAGCATTTTTACTTCCGATTTATGCGCATTTTCGCATGCGCCGAGTCTGAAACAAGCGCAATAGCGCCCTTCCGGCCCACTGTCGATTGCTTTGTGGCCTGATTTTGGTAGTGAGGGCCAGAGCCCCGATATCATCCGGAGAAGCAAACCCATGACGCCAGGAATTCGCCCGCTCGTCGCCGGCAACTGGAAAATGAACGGCACCAGCGCCTCCCTCAACGCGCTCCGGATGATCGGCAACGGTTTCATGAGCGGACTTGACGCAGAGACCGAAGCGCTGGTTTGCGTTCCCGCAACCCTGCTTGCTCACGCCGCGGAGATCCTGTCACGCACGCCGGTGCATGCCGGCGGTGAGGATTGCCATACCAAGGAGAGCGGCGCCTACACCGGCTGCATATCGGCGGAAATGCTCAGGGATGCCGGTGCGAGCCATGTCATCGTCGGCCATTCCGAATGCCGCGAGCAACGCGGCGAGGATGACGCCACTGTCCAGGCCAAGGCATCCGCCGCATGGCGTGCCGGGCTTGTTGCCATCATTTGCGTCGGCGAAACGCATGAACAGCGTGAAGCGGGCGCCACGCTGGACGTGCTGTCGCGGCAGGTCGATGGTTCGGTCCCGTCAAGCGCCACCCCATCCAACACCATCATTGCCTATGAGCCGGTATGGGCGATCGGCACCGGCTTGACGCCGACGGCCGGCGATGTGGCCGCAGCACATGCACATATCCGCGAAAAGCTGTCGGAAAAGCTCGGCGGCGTCGCGGCGAAGATGCGCATTCTCTACGGCGGCTCGGTCAAGCCCTCCAACGCGGTCGAACTGCTCGGCGTCAGGAATGTCGACGGCGCGCTGGTCGGCGGCGCCAGCCTGAAAGCGGCGGATTTTCTCGGCATCGCCGAGGCTTATCGCAATATTGCCTGAAGACATTCGCTCCGCCGGACAAGGGCTTCCGGTGCACGAAATCGTTGCAAAGGACGGGTTGCTTCCCATATTCCGGCCACGGGCTTGGAAATGCCGTCAAAGCATTGTATTGAGCCGCCTCCAATTCACCGGTCGTGTCCGCGGCCGGGCAAGGCCTTGCCAGGATAAACTATGGAAACCGTACTGATCGTCATCCATCTCATGGTCGTGCTCGCCCTTGTCGGCGTGGTGCTGCTGCAGCGTTCCGAAGGCGGCGGCCTCGGCATCGGTGGCGGATCCGGCTTCATGACCGCGCGTGGTGCTGCCAATGCCCTGACGCGTGCGACGGCGATCCTTGCGGCCGCCTTCTTCGCCACGTCACTGACCCTGTCGATCGTCGCCCGCTACGGCGAGAAGCCGATCGACATCCTCGACCGCGTGCCGGCGACGTCGGACGGTGCAGGCAAAGGCGTGCTCAACCAGTTGCCCGGCACGACCACCCCGGCGCCCGCCGGCAGCACCACGCCGACGCCGCCTTCCGGCAACGACGCTTCGGC
>NZ_RZTC01000015.1:52669-59685 GCF_004023165.1 Mesorhizobium sp. M7A.F.Ca.MR.176.00.0.0
CGCCGCACCGGCGACCCCGCAGGTCCCGAACCAATAGTCTTCCACGCTTGAAACCGCGATCTGTGGTCGTTTGAACACAGTCGCGGCAAATGCAGCAAGATCACGAAGATTCGACAGGGTGAGGCGGGGCCTCGCGCTTGAGGCAGCCGCGCTTATTCGACTATAGATTGCGCGCGGCATTTCCGGCGCCCTTGGGGGGCGCTGGGCGACGCCGTGGGCAACAAGCATAGAACGATCGGATCTTCGCCATGCAGCTTCGCAGCTTCATTTTCCTGGGACTTTGCGCCGCACTCGGCATGAGTTCCCCAGCCTCCGCCGGCGTGCCGGCAAATATGGCCGCACAGCCTTCGGCTGAAACAACTTCTGCAATCAACGTCGCCGTCAAGAGTGATGCGTCGCAATTGAAGCTTCTCAAGAAGAAGAAAAACCCGACGCCCGACGACCTCGCCCAGATCAAGAAGATCGAGGCCAAGATCGTTGCCGACAAGGAAGCCGCCAAAGCCAAGGCGCTCGAAGCCAGGAAACTGGCGATGCGCGAGGCGGCCAAGGCCAAGGCCGACGCTGAACGGCAGGCGTTCCTGGCCAAGAAGGGCAAGAGCACGCAGGCAACCCAGGTGGCCGATGCCAAGCCGGCCAAGAAGCTGGTTGCCAAGATCATCGAACCGATCGAACCGATCGCGCCGATCCAGTCGGCCGAGCCGCTTCCGGCAGAGGCGATGAACATCGCCCTGACCGGCAACAATGGCGAGTTGCGCAGCGAGGTCATCGGCCAGAAGCAGCCGAGCAGCGGCGGTTTGTTCGCCGGTCTCTTCGGCGGTAGCTCTTCCTCTTCGTCGATTTCATATCTTCCCGAGACACGGGCTCTCGACCAGGCTCTCGCCAAGAGGGAAGCCAAGAAGCAGTTCAAGGTGAAGCCGGAATTCGTGCCGCAGGACGTGGAATTCAGCGGTTACGCTGCCGGCACCATCGTTATCGACACCAGCGCGCGCCGCCTCTACCTCGTCGAATCGTCCTCCACCGCGCGCCGCTACGCCATCGCGGTCGGCCGCGACGGCCTGCAGTTCAAGGGTACGGTTGCAGTCGGTGACAAGCAGGAATGGCCGCGCTGGATCCCGACGCTGGACATGCAGAAGCGCGAGCCGAAGCATTACGGCCAGTATAAGGACGGTATGCCCGGCGGTGGCCAGAATCCGCTCGGCGCGCGCGCCATCTATCTCTATGACGGCAAGAAGGACACGCATCTGCGCATCCACGGCACCATTGCGCCGCAGTCGATCGGAACCAGCGCCTCGAATGGTTGCTTCCGCATGATCAACGAGCACGTCATGGACCTTTACAGCCGCGTCAGGGTTGGCACCAAGGTCGTCATCATCTGACGTTTCGTCATCCTGCCGAAAGGGCCGGCTCAGCCGGCCCTTTTGTTTTGCCTTGTTCACGATCCAAGCGCCTTCTTGGGAAAAAAGCTTCGCGGCGGTTTTTTCTCTGGCGGAATCAATCCGGCCGCGTTAAGCGATGACTCCCATGGCGCGATATGTATTCATCACAGGCGGCGTGGTTTCCTCACTTGGAAAAGGCATTGCCGCAGCGGCCCTTGGGGCTCTCCTGCAGGCGCGAGGCTATCGCGCACGCATCAAAAAACTCGATCCCTACCTGAATGTCGATCCAGGCACGATGTCGCCGTACCAGCATGGCGAAGTCTTCGTCACCGACGATGGCGCGGAAACCGATCTTGATCTTGGCCATTACGAGCGCTTCACAGGCCGCTCCGCCAACCAGCAGGACAACATCACCACCGGCCGCATCTACAAGAACATCATCGAGCGCGAGCGGCGCGGCGACTATCTCGGCGCAACCGTGCAGGTCATCCCGCACGTCACCGATGAGATCAAGAATTTCGTTCTCAACGGCAATGACGACTATGATTTCGTGTTGTGCGAGATCGGCGGCACGGTCGGCGACATCGAGGCGATGCCATTCCTGGAAGCTATTCGCCAGCTCGGCAACGACCTGCCGCGCAACAACGCCGTCTACGTCCATCTGACGCTGATGCCCTACATCCCGACGGCAGGCGAGCTGAAGACCAAGCCGACTCAGCATTCGGTCAAGGAGCTGCGCGGCATCGGCATCGCGCCCGATATCCTGCTGGTCCGTGCCGACCGCGCCATTCCCAAGGAAGAGCGTAGGAAACTGTCGCTGTTTTGCAATGTGCGCGAAAGTGCCGTGATCCAGGCGCTCGACGTGCCGCATATCTACGATGTGCCGATGGCCTATCACAAGGAAGGGCTCGATTCGGAAGTGCTGGCCGCCTTCGGCATCGATCCGGCGCCGAAGCCGCGCATGGAGCCGTGGCAGGCGGTATCCAACCGCATCCACAATCCGGAAGGCGAGGTCACCATCGCCGTTGTCGGCAAATATACCGGCCTCAAGGACGCCTACAAATCTCTGATCGAGGCGCTCTCGCATGGCGGCCTTGCCAACCACGTCAAGGTCAAGCTCGACTGGATCGAATCGGAGATCTTCGAAAAAGAGGATCCGACGCCCTGGCTGGAAAAGGTGCATGGCATCCTGGTCCCAGGCGGCTTTGGCGAGCGCGGTGCGGAAGGCAAGATCCTGGCGGCGAAGTTCGCGCGTGAGCGCAAGGTGCCGTATTTCGGCATCTGCTTCGGCATGCAGATGGCCTGCATCGAGGCGGCGCGGTCGCTGGCCGGCGTCGAACATGCGTCTTCGACCGAGTTTGGTCCGACCGAGGAACCGGTGGTCGGCCTGATGACCGAATGGCTGAAAGGCAACATGCTGGAGAAGCGCCGCGAAACCGGCGATCTCGGCGGCACGATGCGGCTCGGCGCCTATCAGGCCGAGCTCGCCAAGGGCTCCAAGATCGCCGAGATCTATGGCGACACACAGATTTTCGAGCGCCATCGCCACCGCTACGAGGTCAATGTCGACTACAAGGAGCGGCTCGAGGATTGCGGCCTGGTGTTTGCCGGTATGTCGCCCGACGGCGTGTTGCCGGAAACGGTCGAATACCCGGACCATCCGTGGTTCATCGGCGTGCAGTATCACCCGGAACTGAAAAGCCGGCCGCTCGAGCCGCATCCGCTGTTCGCCAGTTTCATCGAGGCGGCCGTGGAGCAGAGCCGGCTGGTGTAGCGATCAGGTCGGGCGGCAATGCAGACCTATGTCGCACTGCTTTACAGCATCATCCTGGCTGAGGGGCGACGGGTCGTCATGGCCGACCTCAAGGCCATGGCCGAAGAGCTCGGGCTGAACAACCCGCGCACGCTGGTGGCGACGGGCAATCTGGTCTTCGAGGCACCGGCAACTGATATCGCCGACCTCGAACAGTGGTTGGAGGCAGCCTTCGAAAAAACCTTCGGCCGCCATGTCGATATCATCGTGCGCGGTGCCGAGGACTGGCTGAAGCTTGCCGCCGGCAATCCGTTTCCGATGGAATCGAATGCGACCGCGGATCAGGTGGCGGTGCGCGTGATGCGTAAGCCTGCACCCGAGCAGGCCGTGACGGCACTGCAGGCCTATGCCGCCGAGGACGAGAAAGTGACTTCGCTCGGCGGCGACATCTGGGTCGTCTTTTCGCGAGAGAGGCCAAGTTCGCGGCTGCTCGCGGCAATGAACCACAAGCGCATGGGCATCGGCACGTCGCGCAACTGGAACACGGTGCGCAAATTGGCCGAGATGATCGGGTAGTTGGGGCGGCTTTGCGCCGCCCCTGATGATGCTCGTCAGGCTTTCGCGGTCTTGGCGCCTGCGCCAAGGGCGGCGGTGCGCAGCACGTAGTAGATAATGCCGGCGATCGCCACCCCGAAGAACCAGCCATAGACGCCCCACCAGGACGGCAGCCAGTTGGTGAAGTTGGGCAGGATCGACGAGAAGATGGCGCCGATGCCGGCGGCGATGAAGGCGTTGACGTGCCAGCCGCCCTGGAAACGGAACTCGCCGTCCTCGCGATAAAGCGCCTCGACGTCGACCTCGCCCTTCCGGATCAGGTAGTAGTCGACCATCATCACGCCGAAGATCGGCCCCATTGTCGCGCCGATGATGTTGACGAAGGAAGCGGCACTGCCTTCCCACGGCGCGAAGGGGTAAAGCAGCAGGGCAATCACGGCCGCGATATAGCCGCCCTTCTTGAAGTCGATCTGCCTGGGAAAGACGTTGGAGAAGTCGAAGGCCGGCGAGACGAAGTTTGCCACCACGTTGATGCCGAGGGTTGCCACGGCAAAGGTCAAGGCTGCGAGCGCTGCCAGGAACCAGCTGTCGAATTTCGCCGAGATCTGGTCGGGATGCAGCAGCACCTCGCCATAGACATCAAAGGCGGCAATGGTGGTGACGCCGGCGACCAGCGAAAACAGGATCAGGTTGATCGGCAGGCCCCAGATGTTGCCCTTGCGCAGCGATGCCTTGTCCGGCGCGTAACGGGCGAAATCGCAGAAGTTGAGATAGAGCGCCGAGAAATAGGTGACCCAGATTGCCGCCACCGCAAACAGCGAGGTCCACGATCCCGGCGTGCCCGGCACGCCCGCGTCCTTCGTCTTGTCCAGCAGCACGTCCATCGGGATATCGCTGGTGAAGGCAAATCTCCCGGATTTGACGCAGAGATAGATCGCCAGGATCAGCATCATCACCCAAACCGCGGGGCCGGCCCAGTCCTGGAAGCGGCGCACCGTTTCCATGCCGTTCTGGATGATCAGCAGTTGCAGCCCCCAGATGACCACGAAGCAGATCACCTCCAGGCCGGTATGGCCGAGGAAATGCGTGCTGGCGTTGAAATCGGCGAACCATTGTGTGCGGATCAGCAGCGCCACGATCGCGCCCGAGGCGGCGGCCGTCTGCGCGCCGTACCAGAAACAGGCGACGATGGCGCGCACCAGTGCCGGTATGTTGGCGCCCCAGATGCCGAAAGAGGCGCGGGCAAGCACGGGGTAGGGCACGCCCGTCTTCACGCCGGCATAGCCGACCATGTTCATCAGCACATAGATGATCAGCGATCCGATGCCGATGGCGATGATGAAATTGACGAAGCCGCCGCAAAACAGGAACAGACTGGCGGCAAGATAGTAGCCCCAAAGGCTGTGGACGTCCGATGTCCAGACGTTGAAGATCGAGAATGGTCCCCAGTTTCGAACTTTGGCCGGAGCCAGATCCTCGTTGTACAGATCAGGTGAAGCACCCTGTATCGTCATGGCAATGTTCCCCTTTTGCAGCACGCGCCCTCACGCGTTGACCGCGTGCAGGTTAAGCCTGCCGCAGGGGAACCGACAAGCAACCTATTTGCCGGCTTTGGCCTTAAAGATATTCAATGAGAACTGCGATTATCGATGCAAGGCGATGGTGGGTCATCGCTGAACCCGGCACGGATGATTCGAAGTTCGACGCTGGGATTCCAATCTGAAACGGTGGCTGCCGACATCTTCGGTCGGCGCCATCTAAGCGATGGCCATCACCTGCTTGTGGTCCGCGACTTCAGCGAGCAGCCAATCCTGAAACAGGCCGGTGCCTGGTTTGTTGCCGATGCTGCGACGCTGATGCAGGTAAATGCCGGCCGGATAGGTGTGACGGACATGGAACGGCGCGACCAGTTTGCCTTGCTGTAGAAAATCTTGCGCCATGATCGTGTCCGCAAGCGCTATTCCGGCGCCATTGATCGCTTCGCGCATGATGAGCGTACAATCATCGAGTGTTGTGCTGGATTTTGGCGTCGTTTCCAGAACGCCTTCCTGCTCCAGCCAACGCTTCCATCTCATGGTTTCGCATTCATGGATCAGATGATGATTGACCAGATCGGCCGGCGATCGCAGCGGCACAGGCCCCTCCAAAAGCGAAGGCGCACAGACCGGGGTCAAAAGCAGCGGGATCAGCAGCGTCAAAGCCGGGCCGGCCTTGTAGACGAACTCGTCGACAATGGCCAAATCGAAGTTGGCGCGCTTGCCTGAAGTGGAGATCTCCAAATCCACCGACGGATGCAACCGGCGAAAGTTCGGCAACCGGTCCGCCAGCCAAAGGTTCAGAACGGTGGGCACGCACAAGACCCGGACCCGTTGGATCTTGCCGTGGCGCGAGCCGTCCGAGAGGCTGACGTCATCGGTGGCGCGCCAGATGGCTTCGAACGCCTCCGAGAGGCTGCGCGCATAGTAGGAGCCCCTGATGGTTGGCGTTATCTGGCGAAAACCGCGTTCGAACAGGTCCTGGCCAAGATTTCGTTCAAGCGCGCGGATGTGGCGGCTGACAGCCGAGGGTGTCAGATGCAGTTCTTCCGCCGCGTCCTTGACGCTGCCGAGGCGAGCGGCGGCCTCGAAAGCGCGCATGCCATTGAGTGAGGGAAGGGCCATTGGACGATCATGAATTGTCAGTTGAGTTTTTGTCAATCGACATGGGCAGAATTCGCGTTTGATTGCCTGCCCCCTTAGGGGATACCCAGAGGACAAGAGCAATTAAGTCGTCTCAAGCGACTGTTTGGGAACACCGGTACCATACCATCGACGGCTGAGACCGGCTTGACCAGTCTCACCGGTGGAGAGCGAAGCTTTGCTCGGTATCGCCGCAATTGGAGAGAGCGCCAGCCTATGCCTCAATCGCCAGCGCCGGTCTTCGAAGCTGCGGAGGAGATTTCCGCGGAAACCTCCGTCGTCGTGATTTTGCAAACTGCCCAACCAGGCTTTGGTCCCCGGGCAGCGGCTCTGGACGCTGAGATGAGCGGGATTCTCTCTCGTGCATGCTCTGACCCGGCCGCCTTGGCCGGATTCGGCACCTGCATCGATCTTATCGCCCCGCAGGCAGTATCGACCAAGCGCGTGGTTGTCCTGGCCTTGGGCAAAGCCGAAGCCGTAACCACCCTCTCGTTGGCGCGCGCCGGCGGTCTGCTTGCCGCACATCTGGAAGGCAAGGGGGAATGCGCGGCCACTCTGGTCCTGGACCCCATCGCTGGCATTGAACTATCCGGCGCCGAAATCCTGGCGCGTGTCGCGCTTGGCATGCGGCTGCGCCGCTATCGTTTCGACATG
>NZ_RZTC01000015.1:59695-80151 GCF_004023165.1 Mesorhizobium sp. M7A.F.Ca.MR.176.00.0.0
GATCTGACCGCGGCGCTGACGCGGATCAATGCAATCGCCGACGGCGTCGAATATGCACGCACCTTGGTCAACCTGCCGCCAAACCATCTCCACCCCGACAATTTCCATGATCATCTGGAGCCGCTGCGTGAAGCCGGCATCGACATCGAAATGCTCGATGCCGCGCAACTGAAGGAGCTCGGCATGAACGCGCTCCTCGCCGTTGGGTCGGGCTCGGCGCGTCCGCCACGGGTCGCTGTCCTGCGCTACCGCGGCAAGGGTGCTCCCGCCCAACCACTCGCTTTCGTCGGCAAAGGCGTCTGCTTCGATTCGGGAGGCCTCTGCATCAAGGGCGGAGCGCAGATGTTCGACATGAAAGCCGACATGGGCGGAGCGGCGGCTGTGGTCGGCCTGCTGATCGCGCTCGCCCGGCAAGGCAGCCCGGTACACGTTGTCGGTGTTCTCGGCATCGCCGAGAACATGCCATCGGGCACCGCGCTCAAACCGCGCGACATCATCACCACGGCCTCGGGACAGACAGTGGAAGTGTTCGACACGGATGCGGAGGGACGCCTGCTTCTGGCCGACTGCCTCTACTATGCAGCCACGCGCTTCAACCCTTCGGTGATCGTCGATCTGGCGACGCTGACCTATTCGGTGACGCGTGGCCTGGGGTCGATATTCGCAGGCCTATTCAGCACCGACGATGCCATCGCTTCACAGATGATCGCGGCCGGAGAAACGGTCGGCGAGCGGTTCTGGCGGCTGCCGCTCGACCGGGCCTATGATGAGGGTCTGCAATCGCCGTTCGCGGACCTCAGGCATCATGCCAAGGACATGGAAGACGGCGACGCTCCCTATGCGGCGGCCTTCCTGCGTCACTTCACGGAAGACCGCCCCTGGGTGCATCTCGACATCGCCAGCAAGGAACTGACCGACACCGATCGGCCTCTCGGCAGGCAAGGCGCCACGGCATTTGGCGTGCAGATGCTGGAAGAATGGGTGCAGGTCACCCGCAACATGAGTTAGGGCGCCTGCCGTCACGGACAAATACAAGATGCCTTCAACCGCGCTGGGAACTGGGATGTCATCTGAGATCATAGGCATGGAAGGACGGGCCGCTTTCGGCGCCTTCGAGACCTGGTATCGGGTCACCGGTGATCTCGGTGGCGAAAAGGCGCCTGTGGTGATCCTGCATGGCGGCCCGGGCGTCGCTCACAACTATGTCGATGCCTACAAGCTTCTTGCGCGAAGGGATCGCGCCGTCATCCACTACGACCAGTTGGGCTGCGGCAATTCCACCTTGCTGCCTGAGAAAGGCGCCGATTTCTGGACACCTGGGCTGTTCATCGACGAGCTTGAAAACCTGGTCGACCATCTCGGCATTCGGACGGGCTTCCACGTCCTCGGCCAGAGCTGGGGCGGCATGCTGGGCGCGGAATATGCCGTGACGCGGCCGCAGGGCCTGAAGTCGCTGACCATCGCCAACTCGCCGGCTTCCATGAAACTGTGGGTCGAAGAGGCCAACCGGTTGCGTGCGGATCTGCCTGCGGATGTGCAGGAGACCCTGACCCGGCACGAGCAGGCCGGCACGACGGACGACGCAGCGTACCAGGCGGCGACGATGATGTTCTACGAGCGGCATGTCTGCCGGGTCGTGCCTTTCCCGCCCGAAGTCACGGAAAGTTTCGCCCAGGTCGTGCGCAATCCGACCGTCTATAATCTGATGAATGGACCGAACGAGTTCCACGTCATCGGAACGTTGAAGAACTGGAGCATCGTCGACCGTCTGCCGGCCATCGATGTTCCCACGCTGATCATCTCCGGACGTCACGACGAGGCCACGCCCGCGACCGTGCAGCCCTACAAGGACGGCATCAAGGGGTCGCGCTGGGAGATATTCGAGCATTCCAGCCACATGCCGCATGTCGAAGAGCAAGATGCATGCATGCGGGTAGTGGGAGACTTCCTGGACCACAACGACAATTGAAAAAAGGGGAATGAAGACATGAAGAAACTGCTTCTGGCGGCAACAGCCGCGGCATTGCTGGCCGGTACATGGCTGGCCCCGGCACAGGCCGAATATCTCAAGGAGCACCGAGGCGGCACCATCCGCCTGCTGGCCCGCTCCGCGGCCGGAACGCTCGATCCGCACATCAATTACACGGACCAGGGCTGGCAGATGTACCAGCCGATCTATGACGGCCTGGTGGCCTTCCGCAAGGCCGAGGGCATGGACGGCTTCACCATCGTTCCCGATCTGGCCGAGGCCCTGCCGCAGGTCAGCAATGACGGTAAGACCTTCACCTTCAAGCTGCGCAAGGGCATCAAGTTCTCCAGCGGCCAGGATCTTGGCGTGAAGGACATCGTTGCTTCCTTCCAGCGCATCTTCAAGGTTTCCGGACCGACCTCCGGCACGTTCTATGCCGGTATCGTCGGTGCCGACAAATGCCTGGCCGACACCAAGAGCTGCACGCTGGAAGGCGGCGTTGTCGGCGACGAAGCGGCCGGCACCATCACCATCAACATCACCAAGCCGGATGCCGAGCTGCTCTACAAGCTTGCCTTGCCGCATGCCGTGGTCCTGCCGGCGGACACGCCCGCCGAAGACATGGGTTCCAAGCCCATTCCCAGCACCGGCGCGTACATGATCTCCGCCTTCGACCCGAACAAGGGCATGACGGTTTCCCGCAACCCCAATTTCAAGCAGTGGAGCGAAGAAGCTCAGCCGGACGGCTATCCGGATGTCGTCCAATATGATTTCGGCCTGTCCGAAGAGGCAGCCGTCACCGCGATCCAGAACGGCGAAGCGGACTGGATGTTCGACGCTCTGCCCAGCGATCGCCTGGGCGAACTGGGCAGCAAGTCCATGGACCAGCTGCACATCTCACCGCTTTCGGCTTGGTGGTACGCGCCGCTGAACAACCGTCTCGCACCCTTCGACAATGAAAAAGCCCGCCAGGCCGTTGCCTATGCGATCGATCGCAACACGCTGGTCAAGCTGTTCGGCGGCAAGGTGCTGGCCTCGCCGGTCTGTCAGGTCCTGCCCCCGGACTTCCCCGGCCATGAAGACTATTGCCCCTTCACCAAAAATCCGGGCGCCAAATGGTCGGCTCCTGATCTCGACAAGGCAAAGCAGCTCGTCGAGGACTCCGGCACCAAGGGCCAGAAGGTGACGATCATCGTCGAGGACACCGCCATTTCGCGGTCCATCGGCGTCTATCTGCAGAGCGTTCTGACCAGCATCGGCTATGTCGCCGACGTCAAGCCGATCTCGTCGAACATCCAGTTCACCTACATCCAGAACACCAACAACAAGGTGCAGATGTCCGTTACCCAATGGTACAAGGACTATCCTGCGGCTTCGGACTTCCTGAACATCCTGTTCAGCTGCGCCTCCTTCCGTGAAGGTTCGGATGCCTCGATCAACATCGCCGGCTTCTGCGACAAGGAAATCGACGCCAAGATGCAAAAGGCATTGGACCTCGGCGTCACCGATCAGAAAGCCGCCGACAAAATGTGGGCTGAAATCGACAGGCAAGTCACCGACAAGGCACCCGCCGTTGGCCTCTTCACGCCGAAGCGGCTTGACTTTGTCAGCAAACGTCTCGGCAATTTCAAGTTCAACCGGCAGTTCAACTGGATGATCACCCAATCCTGGGTACAGTGATGGCCTGGGTGCAGTAACGAACCGCGGAGGGGCACGCCCGTGTCGAACGTAGCTGTCGCCATGCCGCGCAAGACGCGAGGGCCCTGGGCCGTCGCGTTTGCGAAGCTGGCAAGGGACAGGGCTGCCATGGCGTCGCTGGCCGTGTTCCTCCTCATCGTCCTTGCCTGCCTCAGTGCGCCTCTTTATGCAAAATGGGCAGGCGTGGACCCCTTCGCCTCGACGCTCGACGCCGTCATCCAGATCGACGGTGCCGACGTTCCGGTGATGGAACAATCGACGGAAGGGCTGGGGCTTGGTTACACACCGCTCGGCCCGACCTGGCGGCTGGGCAATTATTTCCTCGGCGCCGACAGCCAGGGGCGCGATGTCATGGCCAGGATGCTCTATGGCGGGCTGAGCTCGTTGCTGATCTCCGGAGCAGCCACCATCTTCACCCTGATCCTGGGCACGGCGGCGGGATTGATCGCCGGCTATTTCGGCGGCGTCACCGACACGGTGCTGTCGCGCTTCCTCGACATACTGTGGGCGTTCCCGATCTATCTGCTGGCGATTTCGCTCTCCATCGTCACCATCGCGCATGGCATCACGATCGGACCGATCCAGATCGAGTCCGGCAGCCTGTGGCTGCCTGTCATCATCATCGGCATCGTCTACGTGCCCTACGTGGCCCGCCCAATACGCGGGCAGGTTCTGGCGCTGCGCAAGAGCGAGTTCGTACTGGCCGCGATCAATCTGGGCGTGCCGGGGTGGCGCATCCTGTGGCGCGACATCCTGCCCAACGTCACCACCACGCTCATCGTCTTCGTGCCGCTTATGATGGCGCTGAACATGCTTACGGAATCGGCACTTTCCTTCCTGTCGATCGGCGTGCAGCCGCCGGCCGCGAGCTGGGGCACCATCATCCAGGACGGACAGGCGCTGCTTTACACCAGGCCATTGGTGGCGCTGGTGCCGGGCCTGGCGATCGCGGTTTCCGTCATGGCGCTCAATGTCTTCGGCGACGGCCTGCGCGACGCGCTCGATCCGCGCTCCAAGGTTCGGCTGGGGCGCGACTGATGATCTACGCAATCCTGCGCCGTTTCGGCCAGATGCTGTTCGTGATGTTCGGCATCTCGGTCATCGTCTTCCTGATTTTCTTCGCAACGCCGGGCGCCGACCCGGCGGCGCGCATCGCCGGCCGCAATGCATCGCCCGAAGTGCTGGAGGCGGTACGCCACAGCTTCGGCTTCGACCGGCCGCTCTACGTGCAATATGTGACGATGATGGAGAAGATCTTCGTCACCGGCGATCTGACCTCCTTCGTCAATCGTGGCTGGAAGGTGGTGCCGGCGGTCATGGATTCGATCCCGGTCACGCTCTCGCTGGTGTTCGGAGCGGCGATCCTGTGGGTGGTGGTCTCCATCATCATCGGCATCGCCGCCGCCGCCACGCGCGGCAGCTGGCTGGACAAGCTGCTGATGGCGCTAGGGCTGCTCGGCATTTCCATGCCGGTCTATTGGTTGGGCGAAGTGATGAACCTGATCACCCAGAGCCGCTATCACGACAGCTGGGCGTTCTCCTGGGTGCCACCGCTCGGCTACAAGAATTTCTCCGATGATCCGAAGGGCTGGTTCCTGACCCTGGTCATTCCCTGGATCACACTGTCCATTCTCTATATCGGTATTTACGGGCGCGTGCTGCGCGCGGCAATCATCGAATCCCTGCAGGAAGACTATATCCGCACGGCCCGGGCCAAGGGGCTGTCGGAAACCCGTATCCTGCTGCGCCATGCCTTGCGCACGTCGCTCATCGCCTTCGTCACCCTGTTCGGCCTGGATTTCGGCGCGCTGGTCGGAGGCTCGGCCTTGCTGACGGAGGTGGTGTTCGGGCTGCACGGCATCGGCAAGCTCACTTATGACGCGCTGCAGAATCTCGATCTTCCGATGATCATGGCAACGGTGATGTATGCTTCCATGTTCGTGGTTGTCGCCAATGCGGTCGTCGATTTCGTCTACATCCTTCTCGATCCGCGCCTGAGGACATCATGATACTGTCGGTGCGCGACCTCAGAGTTTCCTTCCGCACAAATGATGGCCTGGTGCGGGCCATCGATGGCGTTTCCTTTGACCTCGAGGAAAGCGAAATCCTCGGCGTCGTCGGTGAGTCCGGTTCCGGCAAGACCGTGTCGCTGCTGGCCGTCATGGGTCTCATCACCGATCCCAACGCCACCATCGAAGGGTCGATCCGCTACAAAGGCCGCGAACTCGTGGGACTGCCCGCGCGCGAACTCAGGCGGCTGCGCGGCAACGAGATCGCGATGATCTTCCAGGATCCGATGACGGCGCTGACGCCTGTCTACACGATCGGCTGGCAGATCGCCGAACAGATCCGCGCGCATCGCAACATCAGCAAGTCCAAGGCGATGGAGCGCGTGGAGGAACTGCTGGCCGAGGTGAATTTTCCGAACCCGCACGAGGCGATGTCGCGCTACCCGCACCAACTGTCCGGAGGCATGCGTCAACGGGCGGTGATCGCAATGGCTTTGTCCTGCAATCCGGCGCTTCTGGTGGCTGACGAACCGACCACCGCGCTCGACGTCACGGTGCAGGCCGGCATTCTCGATCTGGTGCGCAAGCTGCGCGCGACGCACAAGTCGGCGGTCGTCTTCATCACACATGACATGGGCGTGGTCTCCGAACTCGCCGACCGGGTCATGGTCATGTATGCCGGCCGCGTGGTGGAGCGCGGCAGTCGCGCGGAGCTGTTTTCCGATCCGCGACACCCCTATACGCGCGCGCTGCTGGGTTCGATCCCGCCGCTGACCGGCGAAAAACCACGGCGCTTGCCGGCCATTCCCGGTTCGCCGCCGTCATTGCTGCGATTGCCGCAGGGCTGTGCGTTCGGTCCGCGGTGCCCGGTTCACTACGAGCCCTGCGAGGCCGGCAAGCCCGACCTCGGGAGCGGCACCCATGCCGCGGCATGCTTCAGGGTGGCACAGGCATGAGCGGACCGATGATCGACAAGAACCGCCCAATCCTCGAGACGCGTTCGCTGGGCAAGCGCTTTTCCATCGGCAGCCGTTTCTCCGCCGAAGGCAAGCGAACCGTTCATGCGGTCGACAATGTTTCCCTGACCGTGTGGCGCGGCGAGACGGTCGGTCTGGTCGGCGAATCCGGATGCGGCAAGTCCACGTTGGCGCGTTGCCTGGTGAGGCTCTACGACATATCGGACGGCGAGCTTCTGTTCGAAGGCAACGACATCACCTCCAAGTCGCTGTCCGAACTCAGGCCGCTGCGGCGCCGCCTGCAAATGGTTTTCCAGGATCCGTCGGCGTCGCTCAATCCGCGCCGGCGCGTCGGCGACCTGGTGGCCGAGCCGCTGCGCATCCATGGCAGGCCCTCGTCGAGCGAGATCACCAAACGCGTGGCGGAACTGTTCGACCTTGTCGGCTTGCTGCCGGATCACGTCATGCGGTTTCCGCACGAATTTTCCGGCGGACAACGCCAGCGCGTCGGCATCGCGCGGGCTATTGCATTGAATCCGGACCTCGTGGTCCTGGACGAACCCGTCTCCGCGCTCGACGTGTCGGTGCAGGCGCAAATCGTCAACCTGCTTGCCGATCTGCAGGAGAAGCTCAATCTCACGTACATCTTCATCGCCCACGACCTGTCGGTGGTGCGCCAGGTGTCGACCCGCATCGCGGTCATGTATCTCGGCTCGATCGTCGAGGAAGGTCCGGCGGAAGAGGTGTTTGCGGCACCAGCCCATCCTTATAGCCAGGCACTGATCTCGGCGGTTCCCGTCGTGGAGACGACGCCCGGTGGGACGCGCAAGCGCATCATCCTCACCGGCGACGTACCGAGCCCTCTGAACCCTCCAACGGGCTGCCGTTTCCATCCCCGATGCCCAATCGCGGCGGAGCGCTGCCGTTCGGAGCGGCCACAGCTGCGGGAATACCGACCCGGTCGCAAAGTCGCCTGCCACTTCCCCACGATGTAGGCGACACTCACGACCGCACGGGTGATCGCCTTCGCCTGATAGATTTCTAAAAGATTCCATTTTTATCTGGAACCAACCGGCTGTTGGCGCGTTTGGGGGGGTTCGATCGAGCGCATTGCGGTCGACCGGGAGGAAACGATGGATCAATTGCATTTCTTTTCGCCCGTGCGGATTTCGCGCGGGCAAGGACACCCTGTGGAAGAAATCGATAATGTTGCCGAAGCCATGATGTTCTTGCGGAAATGGCCGACAGGACGGCGCGGTCCGGTTTATCAGTGCGCGCTGAATTGTTGCTCGGCCGCCTTGTCGGGTCAGATGTCGGCCGAGGAAGCAAGGAAAGCGTTCACCGGCTTTGCCCGCATCACGCGTCTTCTCGATGACGACATGGCGTTGCCGGTGCCCGGCGAAGGCGAGGCAAGGGTGCACGCGTTGCGGCGATAGGCTATTGTCCTGACGGACCTACAAGGACTCGCGCTGCAGCGGGGCGGGTCTTGTTGTGCAATGCGCTCGGTCTGGCGGGTCGAAAGTTCGTCCTGCGTGGCACACTTTCACAGCGGACGCTCGTCGTTCATGCTTACTTCAGTCACGAGCTTGCGGCGAAGCGCCATCGTGTAGTCGTCTGGCCCCTTCGGCGTCATGACAAAGGCCTGGGAACCGCCAATCACCGATCTGGCAAAATAGGATGCCAGAGGTTCGTCGGGATTCTCATCCTCCGTCGGGATGGCGATTGCATTGATCGTATATCCCTTGGCTATGGCGTTCGACCTGCTCGGCTGGACGGGAAGCCCGTCGTTGTTCTCGCCATTGGAGGAGATATCGATGACTTTCTTGGCCGCCTTTCCCGGAAACTGGTCGAGCAGGAGACTGCCGATGTCGATAGCCGAGGAAACGGATGTTCCGCCTCGCCCTCTGCGGATGAAGCCGGCATCGCCTTTCCTGCTGATCACCGCAGCCGCCGCTTTGGCATCTTCCAGTCCGCAGATGCTTGTCCACGGCAGCACGACGCGTGCGTGTCCGGGGCTCGACCATTCAAAATAGGCAACGCCGATGCAGCCAACATAATTCCGGCTGATGGCGGCGATGATCTCTGGCGAGGTGAGTGCCGCGGCATCTCCCTCGCGTTGCATATCGGCAATCTTCGGATCGATGGATGACGAGAAGTCGACCGCGAACACGATGGCGACGTCAACGTTCGCGGCATGGGCCGAGGCTCCCCAAAACAGCGAAGCTGCAAGTATTCCTGTCACTCTCGAGATTGAACCGGCCGGCGTCAGGAGACTGCCCCAGCCTGTCGCCCGCACCCGTTTGCGAAAGGATGGGGGGCCGGCGTCCTGATGATACACACTGCCAAACATGTCATTCTCCATCTCGACATCCGGTCGTTTCAAAAGCGAGCTCAACATGTGGAAATCTGGTGGATCGCCTTGGTGCCCACGCCGAACAGCAGCAGATCGGCCTTGGTCCACAAGAGATAACAGCCGAGCAAAGTCAGTGGCATGGCGAGGGCCGCGAAGGAGCCGCCCGACCAGACCTCAGGCAAAGCACGGCCGAGGGCCACTGTCGTCGCCAGCATTGCCGGCAACCGGCTGGCGAGCACCGCACTGCGGAACGGATCGGGCCAAGCGGCCGGCCACATCGGAATTGGCGTGCCGGGCCTGTGGAAGGTGCTGCCGAATTTGCCCAGCGCATGCAGCAGGCCGGAGGTCGCCGCAAGCAATGGATCGCCGAGCAGCAACAGGGCAATGCCGAGCCCGATCGCACCCAGGCCCGACAGGAAGTCGCCCAGACGGTTGAGGGCGGGATCGGGAGCATCCGGCCTTGCCCAGGCCCGGTGATAGGCCTCGCCGCCCCAGAAGAAGACCAGGGTGGTCAAGGTCAGCGCAACAGTGCCATGGCTGCCAGCGAAGTATTCGATCACCGCCATGGTGACGCTGCTTCCCTCATGCAAGCCGACCGGCGCGGTGGCAATCTGGATCGCGAGACCGACAATGAGGCCGAGCGCGTTGCCGCTGTTGTAGTAGCCGCCCGGTCCCCTCATGCGGGCGCGAAGCGCCGATGCCAAATGTGCGATCGGAAGAAGGATTCTCCGCGCGTCCATCACTGCGCCCCCGCGAGAAGTCCGGCCGCCATCGGCAAAGCCACCGCCGCCTGACTGATCGACGCCACTGCCCCCGTGTCGGGCGGCAACCGGGGCCGGAATAGGTTTCGCATCACCGGCAAGGGTCATCACATTCCTCCACTGGACCTGAATTGTTGGGGTGACGATCGCCTGCCCAATTTGCGGCGGCAGCTGCAAAGGCAGGGGCCCCGTCGAAGGGTTGAACCGAAGCGGTTCGCAAGGACGTGCGTGCCTGCGGCGCTCGGTTCGACAGTGCCACGGACAGGATCGCACCCAGAATGATGGCGGCACCCAATGCGCTCGCGGACGAGCTCCGCTCGCCGAGAAAGATCGCCGCGCCCAGCGCCCCGAAAACGCTTTCTGCGCTGACGATCACGGCGGCGTGGCTGGCCGGCGTAAAGCGGAGGGCAACCGTCTGTATGCCGAAGGCAATCGCAGTGGAGAACACGCCGAGGATCGCCAGTTCCGGGCCGGCTGCGAATGCGGCGGCCAACGACAGATTGCCTTGCATTGCGCCGAGCGGCAGGGCGAAGGCGGCGGCGCCGAAGAACTGTGTCGCGGCTGCGGTGAACGGCCGCGCATGCACCTGCATGTGCCGACCCAGTTCGACTGCCCAGAGCGCATAGCAGGCAGCCGAGAGGACAGCGGTGAGATCGCCACTGCTGAACCCGGCAATCCCATCCGACAACAGCAGGGCTCCAACAACGGTCAGCCCGGCGGCGACCGTGAGACTCGCTGTCGGACGTTCGCCTACGAGAAACCAGGCGGCCAGCGGTGTCATTACCGTTGCCGTGCTGACCAGGAAGCTCGCATTGGTGACGGAGGCGCCGAGATAGCAAAGCTGCTGGAGCGTGATGGAGATGGCAAACAGCGCGCACACCTTGGCCAAGCTGGAAAAATAGTCCGGCCCGAGCGGAAGCCGCCTCTCCATCAAGACAAAGGGCAACACAAGCAGGCCGCCGATCAGGCAGCGCAGACCCACCGCACTCAGCGCGTCGAGATGCACAAGCACCATCTTTTGCGAGACATTGCCGAAGCCCCACAAAGCGGCTGCGAATAGCAGCAGCAAATTGGCTCTTGTCCTGGACACGCGTCCCCCTCGAACCAAGCCTTTCGTTGACTTGGTCACCTTAATTTAGCAAAGCCTAAACAGCCTGCCGTTACGGCAGCGCTTGAGCGCGAAGGCCGACTGTTGCGAAGCGTTAGTTTTGAGTTAGGATTTCGTCAGGCTGGGATAGCAAATGCAAAGTGAGGACAGGGGCGCTGCAAATAGAATCTCACTCTTCGGCGGTTTCCGGATTGAAAATGAAACGGCCGGTCCGCTTCGGCTGACCGGGAAACGAGGGCCGGCAATCATCGCCTATCTGGCCCGATGTCCTGGCATGGCGGCGACGCGGGAGAGGCTGGCTGACCTCCTATGGGGCGACAGCGACGGCGAACATTCGCGCAACAGCCTTCGGCAAGCCCTCAGTGTCCTGCGCCAGGATCTGGCGCGAGAGGGGGTGGATCTCATTCATTCCAGCGGTGAGCTGATCGCCCTGAGGCCAGAGGCCGTTCAAGTCGACGTGGAGAAGTTCGAAACGGGTCTCTCGGCACGTTCCGCCCAGGACCTCGCGAAGGCCTTGGCGAACTACACCGGGCCCTTCCTCGACGGGCTTTACCTGGGAAGCAATGCGTTCGATGACTGGATCACATCGGAACGCGACAGGCTGCTCGGCCGCGCGCTTGAGTCCTTCGAAAAACTGGCCCGTCTCGTCGACCCTGATGCCGGGCTGATCCTGGCCGATCGTATTGTGACCATGGAACCGACACGGGAAGAATCCTATCGGCTCAAGATGGAATTGCTGCTCGCATGTGGCCAACGCGACAGGGCAATCAGGACATACGAAGCTTGCAGAAGCATGCTGAAGAAGGAGTTCGGCGTCGAAGCCGGCCCTGAAACGCGGGCGCTTTGGCAATCTCTGTTGCTTGCCGCCGACGACACCTCAAATGTGCAGTCGACAAGTGGTGTTCCGGCCAGCCAGCGCCTTGGGCGTCCCTCCATCAGCGTTGCCGACTTCGTCAATCTGACCGGAAAGCAAGGCGACGACTTTTTCGCCAAGGGACTTGTCCAGGACATCACGACAGCCCTCTCCGAAGTGGCCGACTATGTCGTGCTCGCCGCGCTTCCGCCCGAAAAGAGCGGTCCGGGCGAAGAAGCCAAGACGCCAGGGATACTCCGGGCGCGATATATGCTCAGCGGCAGCGTCCAGAGATCCGGCAATGGGTTGAGGGTGAATGTCCAGCTCGTCGATGCCGCCGGCGGCCACCACGTCTGGGCCCAGAAGTTCGACGGCCACTCCGAGAACGCGCTCGAATTCCAGGACAGGATCGCACAGTCTGTTGTACTTGCCGTGATCCTCGAACTTCAACTGACCAACTGGAAGGTTCGAGACAAAAGCCCGCCGGGTGCCCCTGAAGTGCGCAGGCTGGTCAACGAAGCTCTCATGAAATATTTTGAGATGACTCGGGACTCACTTCTGGTCGGGATAGAGCTTGCCGAGAAGGCCTTCTCGCTTGGTCCCGACAACGCCCGTGCAAAGCGGACGCTCTCGATCGTAATATCCATGGGCGTGGCGTTTGGTGCGCTGCCTCGGGAGCGAGGGGTGATCGAGCGTGCGGTCGAGCTTGCGGAAGCCGCGGTGCGGGCGGTACCGGACGATGAAATTGCCCGATGTATCTTGTCGTTCGCTCTCGAAAGTTGCGGTCGTATCGACGAGGCGATCGCCGAATGCCGCCACGCGATCAGCCTCAACCCAAGCTACCCGACTGGCCACGGCGATATTTCGATGCTCTTTGCGTTGCGCGGACAGGTCGACGAAGCGGTGCGCGAGGCCAACGAAGCAATCCGGCTCGGAACGCACGATGTGATCGACTTCTGGCGCCACCACGGCCTGGTTGTGGCGCTCTGCGCTGGCGGAGACAACCAGCGGGCGCTCGAAGCTGCCCGCAAAGTGGTCAGGACAAAGCCGGGCTTCGTTCGCGGCGCCCTTTATTGGGCCGCGACCGCGTCGGCCACCGGAAACAACGAAGAAGCGTCCCGGGCCATCCACCATTGCCTGTCACAACTTCCGCATCTCAATCTGAGCAATGTCTGCCCTGGCTTTGTGCCGCGCTATGTGAAGGATCATCACCATTCCCGGTTCCTTGAGATGCTGTCGAGGGCTGGCCTCCCCAGTTCCTAGCCACAGTCCAGTTTGCCTGGGGTGCCTGGAAGGTTTTCGAACTTTCTGTCGTGCAACTCCCGTCGAGATGCGCGCGCTTCTGAAGGAGGTCGGGATGTGTGGATCGTAAGCGGTGTTCTCAGGCCACGTCCTTAGCTCAAGCGCCCAGATATAGGTCCAAGGTAGCAGGCCGTCTATCTGGCTGTTCGGATGGCGGTTGAAGACCCTAGTGAGCACGTCGGCGAGATAGCCGAGTGGGTCGACGTCATTGAGTTTGCAGATTGCGAGGCTCACATTAGATTGTGATAAAATAGGTGTTGGAGAATTTTCCGGCCGCGCCAATGGCGCGGCTTGGGACCCCGACCTAAGAACGGCAGCAATGAGAAACTGATGATCTTGGCATGAGACACCATCGCCCAACAGAACGGCGCGTTACTATCAGACGAGATGTATCGTCATAAAATGGTCAGCCGTTCACCGAGTCCTTGAGAGCCTTTGCCGGCTGGAAGACGATCTTCTTCGATGCGGCGATCTTGATCGTGGCTCCAGTCGACGGGTTGCGGCCATCACGTGCTGGTTTGTTCTGTACCTTGAACTTGCCGAAGCCATTGAGGCTGATTTCCTCGCCCTTGGCAGCGGCTTCCGCAATGCCCTTCAACACATCCTCGACCACGGATTTCGCTTGGGTTTTCGACAGGCCGTGCGCGTCTGCAAGGCGTTCGGCAATATCGATCGTGTTTACAGCCATCGTTTCCATCCCTTCTGAATTGGTTCAACCGATTGGCCTTATGGCACAGGAAATTCCACACTGTCATCGGGTCATGGAACTGAATCCGGTGCAAACCAACGCTCGAACCGGGAATTTCCACCACTCTGTCTCGAAAGTCCCGCAGCGCATGACCTCGGCATCAGACGCCCGGCGTGTAGACGACCCTTTCCCAGCAATGCCTCGCCGGTGTGAGGCGTAATTGCACATTCGGCCATGCGGTGGAGGATCGGGTGTGACGGGAATCGTCACGGCATTTGGCGGCTTGGAAGCCGCTGCCCTCAGCAATCAATTGGCCTTCGGAGCTGCCCAAGCTCGACGATCCCAACTTCCCCGCTCCGCTCTACGCGAGCTTGGCCGAGACCGACACCGGGGGCGACTTCTCGCTCATCTGGTCACGACGCGCCGCGGAGTGGTCCGTCAAGCACTAAGCCCCGCCAAGGCGGGGCTTAGTCATGTTCAAGTCCGCCGATGCCTAAGCTCTGCCAGCATGAAGTCAAAAAAATGAGGATCCGAGGCCCAGGCGATGTTGACGCGGATGCCTGCCTTGGCAGGTTGGCGCTCCGGCGAAAACACGGTACCAGGTGCGATAAAAATCCCCTGGCGAGCGCCTTCCCGGGCGAGGGCGATGTCATCGACATAGTCGGGAAGTTCCAGATAGACGTAGTATCCACCTGTCGGCTCGGCAAAGAGCTTAAGACCCATCTTCTGAAGGCGGGGAACGACCGTCTCGGTGGCCTGCTGCACACGCTGCGCCAAACGCTTGAGGTGGCGCCGATAGTGACCTTCACTGATCAATCCATGGATCAACCGCTCAATGTGTCCTGAGCTGTTGACTGTCGTCAGCATCTTCAACTCGGCAAGGGAAGCGATAAGGTCGGGGCGCGCGGCGATATAGCCGCAGCGCAGGCTGGCCGACAACGTCTTGGCAAAGGTGCGCACGCAGATGACGTTCCGCAACTGGTCGAGAGGCGCAAGGCCAACGCCACGGACCGTCGGCAGGTCGACGAACGGGTCGTCCTCGACCACCAGCATGTCGCAGCGCGCGGCGATCGTCAGGATCGAGTGAGCCGTCGGCAGGTTGGTCGAGCTGCCGGTTGGATTGTGCGCAAGCGATTGTGTGAAGAACAGCTTCGGACGCTCGCGCTCGGCCTTGCCGGCGAGATCGTCGAGGTCCGGACCGGTCGGCGTCCGCTTCACGCCGATCATGCGGATCTGCGCCAGCTTCAGCTTGGCGAAAAGCGGGTAATAGCCGGGGTCGTCGACCAGCACGGTATCGCCGGCGACGAGGAAGCGGCGTATGATCAGGTCCAGTGCGTGGTTGGCGCCGAATGTCAGCAGGATTTGGTCCGGGCTCGCCTGCACCTCGCGCTCCATGAGGTCGAAGGCGAGGCGCTCGCGCAGCGCCGGCAGGCCCATCGCCGAACCATAGCCGTCGCTGCTGGACCTCTGGTGCCGGCCGAGCAGCCCGAGATGGCGCCGCACTTCCGATTCCTCCATCCATGAGGCGGGCGGCCGCCCGTCGCCGACGCGGATCGAAAAGCTCTCCTCCAACTGCGCATTGAGCAGCGAGGCGATGTCGACCGCTTCCGCGACATGGCGGGGACGCTCGCTCGGCGTCTGCCGGCGACGCTCGGCAACCATGAAGCCGGCGCCGGGCCGCGAAAACGCGATGCCCGCGGATACCAGCCGGTCATAGGCATCGACGATGGTGTTCTTGGAAACGTCGAATTGCTCGGCGGCCTTGCGTATCGACGGAAGCTTGGCGCCGACGGCAATCGAGCCGGTCTCGATGCGCCTTCTGATCTCTGCCGCCACGGCCTCGGCGCGCGTCATCCCAGAACATCCTCCGATGGGCTGCGTGCCCTGATATGGACTGGTACAGTTTGTCGCTGTTTCCTGTAGCTGTACCTTGATAGATGGTATCAGTTAAACGATAGCTGCCTCAACGACAAGCATTCGCAGGGAGGCGATCGTGATGGTGGCTGTCCAGGACAGCGGTGTCGAGCCGCGGCTGAATTCCCGCATCGAGAAATTCCGCGACCTGTCGCCGGCCGATCGCCTGGCGACGGTCGGCGACGCCGCTCGTCTTGGGCAGGCGGATCGCGATGCCTTGCGCGGCGGCGTCCTGCCGCTCGATCTCGCCAACGGCATGATCGAGAATGTGGTCGGCACTTTCGAGATTCCGCTCGGCGTCGCCACCAATTTCACAATTAACGGTCGCGATTACCTCATCCCGATGGCGGTGGAAGAGCCGTCGGTGGTCGCCGCCGCCTCCTACATGGCGCGCATCGCCCGCGGTTGCGGCGGCTTCGAGACATCGAGCACCGCACCGATCATGCGGGCACAGGTGCAGATACTCGGTCTGTCCGATCCGCACGGCGCACGCGCCAGGCTGCTGTCCGCCCGCGACCAGATCATCGCCGCCGCCAACGAGAAGGACCGGGTGCTGATCGGCCTCGGCGGCGGCTGCAGCGAGATTGAAGTGCAGGTGTTCGAGGAGACGCAAGTCGGACCGATGGTGGTGCTGCATCTGCTCGTCGACGTGCGCGACGCGATGGGCGCCAACACGGTCAATACCATGGCCGAGGCAGTCGCACCGATGATCGAGCGCATTTCGGGTGGCACCGTCCGGCTGCGCATCCTCTCCAACCTGGCCGACCTCAGGCTGGCGCGGGCGCGGGTGCGGCTGACGCCGAAGGCACTGGCGACGAAGGAGTTCACCGGCGAGCGTATCGTTGCCGGCATCGTCGAGGCCTGTTCGCTGGCGATCGTCGATCCTTACCGCGCGGCCACGCACAATAAGGGCATCATGAACGGCATCGATCCAATCGTCGTCGCGACCGGCAACGACTGGCGGGCGATCGAGGCCGGCGCCCACGCCTGGGCGGCGCGCGGCGGCCGTTATACGTCGTTGAGCCGCTGGGAGATCGACGCCGCCGGAAACCTCGTGGGGACGCTGGAAATGCCGATGGCGCTGGGCATGGTCGGCGGCGCCACCAAGACGCACCCGGCCGCGCGCGCAGCGCTGAAACTCCTCGGCGTGACCACGGCGCAAGAGCTAGCCGAGGTCACCGTCGCGGTCGGGCTGGCGCAGAACATGGCGGCGCTCAGGGCGCTGGCAACCGAAGGCATCCAGCGTGGACACATGGCGCTGCATGCCCGCAACATAGCCATCGTGGCGGGCGCGAGCGGCGCGAATATCGATGCGGTGGCAAAGGAACTTGCGGCGGATCACGATGTGCGCGTCGATCGCGCCAGGGAAATCCTGCTCAGACTGGGCAAAGAGGAGGCCTGAGCGGTGAGCGAGGCAGCCGCACGCGGAAATCAGGCTCGGCTTTCCAGCCTGCTCAAAAGCCAGGAAGGCATCGTGCTGGTGCTGGCGGTGCTGGCCTTCGTGCTGTTCTCGTTGCTGCTGCCGTCCTTCTTCAGCCCCGGCAACATCCTAGCCCTGATCAGAAGCGTCTCGATTCTCGGCATCCTGGCGCTGGGAATGGCGCTGGTCGTCATCGCCAGGGGCATCGATGTCTCGATGATCGCAACGATGGTGGTGTCGGTGTCCTGGGCCTTCGTGATCGCCCGCTCGGGCTATTCGCTGGAATTCGCGCTGCTGATCGGCGCGCTGTTCGCGGTGGTCGCCGGCGTGCTGATCGGGATGCTGATCGCTTTCGGCGAGGTCGCGCCGATCTTCGCGACGCTTGCCGCCGGCTCCGTCATCTACGGCCTTGGCCGAACCTTCTTCTTCACGCTGGAGATGCAGAATGTGCCGCCAGGCGCCGAATGGTTCTCGCTGATCGGGCAGGGCCGCATCCTCGGCGTCCCGGTGACGGTGGTGGTCTTTGCCATGCTTTGCCTGGCGCTGCATCTGGTGCTCAGCCGCACGCGGTTCGGCTGGCAGACCTATGCCATGGGCAACAATCCGGGCGCCGCCAGGATCACCGGCATTTCCAACCGGCCGATGATCGTCGCGCAATATGCGATCAGCGCGCTGATCGCCTACGGCGCCGGGCTGGTGCTTGCCTCGTCGGCGTCGGCGATCAACGCCCGGCTTTTCAATTCGACGATGATCTACGACATCCTTCTGGTCGTCGTGTTGGGCGGCATCGGCCTGAATGGCGGCCACGGCAAGGTTCGCAACGTCATTCTGGGCACGATCTTCGTCGGCATCCTGCTCAACGGCATGACGATCATGAACATCGCCTACACGATCCAGAACCTGGTCAAGGGCGTGGTCCTGCTTCTGGCCATCGTCATCGACTCGCTCGTCAACCCACGCGACGAGCAGACGTCCCAGCAAGGGGATCTCTGACACCAATTTCAACGCCAAAATGCAATGGGAGGAAACCATGCGACTTCTGAAAACGACAAAGTGGCTGGCCGCGGCCTGCATCGCGCTTGCCGGTATCGTCACCGCCAGCGCCCAGGACAAGGGCCTGGAAAATCCGCGCTCGACGACGTTCCACAAGACGCTGGAAGGCAAGAAGGTCGTCTTCCTGCCGCTGTCGATGGGTTTCGACCTGACCGAAGGCTGGGCGGCGGTGATGCGCCAGCAGGCCAAGCGCCTCAAGTATGATTTCGAGATCCGCGACCCCGCCTGGAGCACCGACGCGGGAACCCGCGCGCTGCAGTCGCTGATCAGCGAGAAGCCGGACCTGATCGTCGCGCACAATCCCGACATCCAGTCCTACGCCCGGTTGCTGGCTCAGGCGCAGGCCGCCGGCATCAAAGTTGTGCAGATCAACCTGGAATCGAACACCCAGACCGATTCGTATGTCGGCGCCGACTGGACCGAGATCGGCGAACAGGCGGCGCAGGCCGTGGTCGACAAATGCAGCCCCGGCAAGGGTGCTTCGACCAAGGTCGCTATCGACACCGGCGTGCCGACGGCGGCATCCGACGTGTTCCAACTCGACGGCATCTACCGTGTCTTGAACCAGCATCCCGACATCCAGGTCGTTTCGCAGCAGGCCACCGAATACAATCCGGAAAAGGCGCGCTCGATCATGGAGACCGTGCTGCAACAGCATCCGGATCTTTGCGGCGCCATCGGCATCTGGGACAATCAGGACACCGGCACGGCGTCTGCGATCCGGCAGGCCGGCAAGGGCGACCAGGTCTTCCTCGTCACAAGCGGCGGCGGCAACAGGGTCGGCTGCGAGAATGTCGAGAAGGGCCTGTTCAATCTCTACATCAGCTACAACGTGCCGCTGCAGGGCGAAATCCTGAATGCGGAGATCGCAAGGCTGCTGCTCTCCGACGGTACCGCCGGCGAGACCAAGACGCTCTATTTCAATCCTCTGACGCAGATCACCAAGGCCAACGTCAACCAGCGCAATTGCTGGACGCTGGACGATCTGAAGTAGGGAATCCTGACTTATGGCCACCAGCGATGCGCTTTCACGGCTGCGGTACCGGCTTTTGCCGGACCGCCTGTTCGGCGAATTGCTGACCAAGAGCTGGATCGACAACGTCATTCCGGCATTGGCGCTGGTGGTCACGATCCTCGTCATGACGTGGATCATCCCTGGCTATTTCTCGGTCGGCAACCTTACCGATCTCGCCCGCCAGGTGTCGGAATTCGGCCTGATCGCACTGGCGCTCACCATCGTCATCCTCTCGGGCGGCATCGACCTCTCGGTCGGCTCGATGTTCGCGCTATGCGTGCTTGCCGCCCTGGTATCGATGAACGTTGCCGGCCTGCCGGTCGGCGTGGCATTGATCGCGACGCTAGCCACGGGCCTCGTCTGCGGGCTGCTCAACGGGGTGCTGATCGGCTATCTCAGGCTGCGCGCCTTCATAACCACTCTGGTGACACTGGTCATCTACCGGGCGCTCTACGACATCATCTTTCCCCGGCTTGCCAGCGCGATCGTCGGCTCGATGCCGGTCTCCCCGACCTGGGACCTGATCGGCTTCGGCACCTTCTACGGCCTGCCCGTCTCCTTCGCCATTTTCGCCGTCATCGCCCTTGGCGCGCATATCGTCCTGTCAAGGCTAAGGCCAGGATGGCGGTTGCGCGCCGTCGGCGGTGCGCGCCGCTCCGCCTACAATGCCGGCATCAACGTCAAGCTGACGGTTTGCCTCGCCTATGTCGCATCGGGCCTGCTGACCGCGATCGCTGCCTTTCTGTTTTCCGCCCGGCTCGGCAGCACCGGCGCCGACACCGGCATAGGGCTGGAGATTTCCGTATTGACCGCCGTGGTGCTTGGCGGCGTTTCGCTGGGTGGCGGCCGCGGTTCGGTCGGCAATGCGGTGATCGGCTCCATCCTGGTGCTGATCCTGACCAGCGGCCTCATCCGCCTGTCGATGCCCGGCTCGGTCAACCAGCTGATCCTCGGTCTGGTGCTGATCGCCGCCGTGCTGTTCGACGCCAAATGGGTGAAGAACCGCGGCAAGCTGTTGAGCAAAGTCTATGTCTCGCCGACCTATCTGAAGCTGCCGAATTTGACGCCGCCGACCGGAACCGACGTGCTTGCCGTCAATGACAGGCTTGGCGCGGCGGAGCTCATAGGGCTTGGCGCGGTCGAAGGTCCCGAGGACGTCGTCCTCGACCGCGACGACAATCTCTATACCGGTACGCGGCACGGTACGATCGTCCGTTTCCTCGCGCCCGACTATGCGCGCAGCGAGGTCTTCGCCCGTATCGGCGGTCATCCGCTGGGGCTGGCCTTCGCGCCGAATGGCGACCTGCTCACCTGCGTCGGCGGCATGGGCGTCTACCGCGTCTCGCCGGACGGGACG
>NZ_RZTC01000015.1:80161-81813 GCF_004023165.1 Mesorhizobium sp. M7A.F.Ca.MR.176.00.0.0
GGCGAAGGTCACCGACGAAACCAATCGCAGCCTGCTGTCGGTGATCGACGATTCGCGGCTGAGGCTTCCCGACGATCTCGACATCGCGCCGGACGGGCGCATCTTCTTCAGCGAAGCGACGATCCGCTACGAAATGTCTGAATGGGCGGTCGATGCGCTGGAGGGCAGGGGCAACGGCCGGCTGATCTGCCACGATCCGAGGACCGGCTCGACCCGCACCATATTGCGCGGCCTGATCTTTCCCAACGGCGTCACCATTTGCCGCGACGGCCAGTCGCTGCTCTTTGCCGAGACATGGGCGTGCCGCATCAGCCGCTACTGGTTCGACGGACCGGACAAGGGCAAGCGTGAAATCTTCCTCGACAATTTGCCAGGCTATCCCGACAATCTCAACCGCGGCTCCGACGGAACCTACTGGATCGCGCTGCTCGGCATACGCACCAGAACCTTCGATCTCGCCATGCGCAAGCCGGGTTTTCGCCGCCGCATGGCCAAGCGGATCGCCGCCGACGAATGGCTGTTCCCCAACATCAATCGCGGCTGCGTGCTGCGCGTGTCGGAAACCGGCGAGATCATCGACGCGTTGTGGGACGAGGCCGGCGAAAACCATCCCTCGATCACCTCGACCTGCGAGCACAAGGGCTGGCTCTATCTGGGCGGCGTCTCCAACAACCGCATCGGCCGCGTTCGCATCGAAGGCGCCGATCCGCAATGGACGGCGCATGACGATTACTGGGGGAAGCGCTGATGGCGGGGTTAGGCACGTTCGTCCGCCGGCTGTTTTCGGCTGATGATGCCGGCATCAGCGTGCCGGCCATGGACGGCGTCTTCAAACCGGACAACCGTCTGGAAGAGGCGGAGCGGCTGCTGTCGCTTCCCGCCATCGACAATCTCGTTGCGTCGCCAGCGAGACTGCTGTGCAGCAGCGGCAACACGCTCTTCCGGATCGACCTTGGGAGAGCGGGCGCTTCGGCGGTCGCAATAGCGGAGTTCGCGGCGCCGATCAGCTTTGTCGCATCCGCGCCCGATGGCCGCCTTGCCGTCGGCATCGAGGGTGAGGGCCTGCAAATCGGGCAGCCGGGCACCTGGAGGCGCATCGGCTTGCCAGGCGGCGTGGCGTCCTGCCTCACCGCCGGGCTCTTTACCGTGGATGGCTCGCTCTACCTGTGTGTCGGCTCGCGCAAGCATCCGGCGCGCGACTGGAAGCGCGATCTGATGGAGGGCGGCAGCAGCGGCGTCGTGCTCGCCATCGATCCGGACAGCGGCTCCCAGCGTGAGCTTGCAGCCGGATTGGCATTTCCCAACGGCGCGGTCATGCTCGGCAACGGCCGTCTGGCGATCAGCGAAAGCTGGCGCCATCGTATCGTCGCCCTTGATCCGAAATCCCCCCATCCGGTGGCGATCCTGGAAAATCTGCCGGCCTATCCGTCGCGCCTGTCACCCGCTTCCGATGGCGGCTTCTGGATGGCGCTGTTCGCGCCGCGCCGCCAGCTTCTCGAACTGGTGCTGCGCGAGGACGATTATCGCCGCGAGATGATGGCGACGATCGATCCCGGCGAATGGATCGGGCCGGAACTCGCCGGATCGGCGCGGCCGGACCAGCCGCTGAGCCAGGGCTCGGTCCGGCAGATGGGCGTGCTGAAGCCGTGGGC
>NZ_RZTC01000151.1:0-10802 GCF_004023165.1 Mesorhizobium sp. M7A.F.Ca.MR.176.00.0.0
GAAAAGCAGTAAAGCCAGCCAACCGACAAACCCCAGGTCGACGACTGAAGCTTACGTTTTTCCCGGACTTGACGACATTTTCTGTCGCCAAAAGCCCAAGTTTTTTGTGAATCGGTCTTGTGTGCGTCCCGGAATTCTGCCATAAAAATTTAGGACAGTAGTGCTGTCTTATTTTGTCGCACAAAACGAGCCGGATTGGCGTATCATTGGGCCTCTCCGGCTGTTGCCGCGAGCGACAGGTGGACAGCCAGACTCTGGCCTGTACGATTACCAGATGCGATCCATGCGGAAAGCCGCCTGGTTCGGCAAGGATTTCGCAAGACGTGCCACAAGGATCAGGGTGAGCCAAGCGCTTGCCGAGGCAAACCAGCGCCTGAATGGCTGGGAATGGAGGACAGGAGATGACGGACATGACGCACTCTGCGACGAACGGCCAGGCCGCGCAGACGAAAGCGGCAACCGTCAAAACCACCTTGCGATCCAATATTAGCCGAACCGCCAACGGCTTTTCCGCCCAGGGCCTCTACGATCCGCGCAACGAGCATGACGCCTGCGGCGTCGGCTTCATCGTCAATATGAAGGGCGTGAAGTCGCATCAGATCGTCAAGGACGGGCTGGCTGTGCTCGAAAACCTGACGCATCGCGGCGCCGTTGGCGCCGATCCGCTGGTCGGCGATGGCGCCGGCGTGCTGGTGCAGCTTCCCGACCAGTTCTTCCGTGAGGAGATGGCGGCCCAGGGCATCGAGCTGCCGCCGGCGGGTCAGTACGGCGTCGGACACTGGTTCATGCCGCAGGACGCGGCCCTTCGCGCCCATATCGAGGACATCATTGTCGAATCGGCGCAATCCGAGGGGCTTCCGCTCATCGGTTTCCGTGACGTGCCCGTCGACAATTCGTCGCTGTCGAAGGCGCCTGACATCGTGGCATCCGAGCCGTTCCACCGGCAGATCTTCATCGGCCGCACGCCAGACATTACCGATGACGAGGAATACGAGGCCAGGCTCTATCTGCTGCGCAAGGTCATATCGGGCCGCATCTACGCCGAGAACGACAACAAGGACATCGGCGCCTATTGCGTGTCGCTGTCGGCGCGCACCATCGTCTACAAGGGCATGTTCCTGGCCTACCAGGTCGGCGCCTATTACAAGGACCTGATCGATCCGCGCTTCGAGACCGCGCTGATCCTCGTCCACCAGCGCTTCTCGACCAACACCTTCCCGTCTTGGAAGCTGGCGCATCCCTACCGCATGGTCGCCCACAATGGCGAGATCAACACCGTGCGCGGCAACAACAACTGGATGGCTGCGCGCCAGGCGTCGGTCGATTCCGAACTGTTCGGGAACAACATCTCGAAGCTGTGGCCGATCTCATACGACGGCCAGTCCGACACCGCCTGCTTCGACAATGCGCTCGAGTTCCTGTTCCAGGGCGGGTACAGGCTCAGCCATGCCATGATGATGCTGATCCCGGAAGCCTGGGCCGGCAACAAGCTCATGGATGCCGATCGCAAGGCCTTCTACGAATACCATGCGGCACTGATGGAGCCGTGGGATGGACCGGCGGCGGTGGTTTTCACCGATGGCCGCCAGATCGGCGCCACGCTCGACCGCAATGGCCTGCGCCCGGCACGCTACATCGTCACCGATGACGACCGCGTCATCATGGCCTCGGAAGCCGGCGTGCTGCCGGTGCCCGAGGAGAAGATCGTCAAGAAGTGGCGGCTGCAGCCCGGCCGGATGCTGCTGATCGACCTGGAGAAGGGGCGCATCGTTTCCGACGAGGAGCTCAAGTCGGAGATCGCGACCAAGCATCCCTACAAGACCTGGCTCGCCAACACGCAGCTCATCCTCGAAGATCTGAAGCCGGTCGAGCCGCGCGCGCTGCGCAAGGATGTCAGCCTGCTCGATCGCCAGCAGGCATTCGGCTACAGCCAGGAAGACACCAAGCTGTTGATGTCGCCGATGGCGACGACAGGCCAGGAAGCGGTGGGCTCGATGGGCACCGACACGCCGATCTCGGCGATGTCGGACAAGTCGAAGCTGCTCTACACCTACTTCAAGCAGAACTTCGCCCAGGTCACCAACCCGCCGATCGATCCGATCCGCGAGGAGCTGGTGATGAGCCTGGTGTCCTTCATCGGGCCGCGGCCTAACATCTTCGACCTGGTCGGCAATTCGCGCCGCAAGCGGCTTGAGGTGCGCCAGCCGATCCTGACCAATGGCGATCTCGAAAAGATCCGTTCCATCGGCCACACCGAGGACCGCTTCGACACCAAGACGATCGACATCACCTATGGCTCGGCCGAAGGGGCCGCGGGCATGCAGGGCGCCATCGACCGGTTGTGCGAGCGGGCGGAGGCGGCGGTCGCCGGCGGCTATAACATCATCATCCTGTCCGACCGCCAGGTCGGGCCGGACCGCATCGCCATCCCGGCGCTGCTGGCTACGGCCGCGGTCCATCATCACCTGATCCGCAAGGGGTTGCGCACCTCGGTCGGCCTCGTCGTCGAATCCGGCGAGCCGCGCGAAGTGCATCATTTCTGCTGCCTTGCCGGCTATGGCGCCGAGGCGATCAATCCGTACCTTGCCTTCGACACGCTGCTCGACATGCACAAGCGTGGCGAACTGCCGAAGGAAGTGGACGCCTACGAGGTCGTTTCGCGCTACATCAAGTCGATCGGCAAGGGCATCCTCAAGGTGATGTCCAAGATGGGCATCTCGACCTACCAGTCTTATTGCGGCGCGCAGATTTTCGACGCCATCGGCCTGAAGACCGATTTCGTGCAGCAATACTTCACCGGCACCGCGACGCTGATCGAAGGCGTCGGCCTGGACGAGATCGCGGCAGAGACGCTCAGCCGCCACAATGACGGTTTCGGCAACGACCCCGTGCTGCGCAACAGCCTCGAGGTCGGCGGCGAATACATGTTCCGCATGCGCGGCGAGGCGCATATCTGGTCGCCCGACGCGGTCGCCACCTTGCAGCACGCCGTGCGCCAGGGGTCGTGGGAAACGTTCAAGGACTATTCCGCCCAGATCGACAGCGAGACGGCCCGCGCCCAGACCATTCGCGGCCTGTTCAAGATCAAGCTGGCCGGAGAGACCGGCCGCAAGAAGGTGGCGCTCGACGACGTCATGTCAGCGGCCGACATCGTCAAGCGGTTCTCGACCGGGGCGATGTCGTTCGGGTCGATCTCGCGCGAAGCGCATACCACGCTGGCGCGCGCGATGAACCAGATCGGCGGCAAGTCGAACACCGGCGAGGGCGGCGAAGAGGCCGACCGCTATCTGCCGCTGCCTGGCGGCGGCAAGAACCCCGAACGCTCGGCGATCAAGCAGATCGCCTCGGGCCGTTTCGGCGTCACGGCCGAATACCTCGTCAATTCCGACATGATGCAGATCAAGGTGGCGCAGGGCGCCAAGCCCGGCGAGGGCGGCCAGCTGCCCGGCCACAAGGTCGACGCGACCATCGCCAAGGTCCGGCATTCGACGCCGGGCGTGGGCCTGATCTCGCCGCCGCCGCATCACGACATCTATTCGATCGAGGATCTGGCACAGCTGATCTACGATCTGAAGAACGTCAATCCGGCGGCCGACGTGTCGGTCAAGCTGGTGTCGGAAGTCGGCGTCGGCACGGTCGCGGCGGGGGTCGCCAAGGCACGCGCCGACCACATCACCATTTCGGGCTATGATGGCGGCACTGGCGCCTCGCCGCTGACCTCGCTCAAGCATGCCGGCAGCCCATGGGAAATGGGCCTTGCCGAGACGCACCAGACGCTGGTGCTGAACGGTCTGCGGTCGCGCGTCGCGCTGCAGGTCGATGGTGGCTTGCGCACGGGGCGCGACGTTATCATCGGCGCGCTGCTTGGCGCCGACGAGTTCGGCTTCTCGACCGCGCCGCTGATCGCGGCCGGCTGCATCATGATGCGCAAGTGCCATCTCAACACCTGCCCGGTCGGCGTCGCGACGCAGGATCCGGTGCTGCGCAAGCGCTTCAAGGGCACGCCCGAGCATGTCATCAACTTCTTCTTCTACGTGGCGGAAGAGGTGAGGGAGCTGCTCGCCGAGATGGGTTACACCCATCTCGACCAGATCATCGGCGACAGTGATCTTCTGGAGAAGCGCGACCTGATCGTGCACTGGAAGGCGCGCGGGCTCGATTTCTCGAAGATGTTCTTCAAGCCGGATGCGCCGCATGAGGCGGTGCACTGGACCGAGCGCCAGAAGCACCCGATCGACGACGTGCTCGACCGCAAGCTGATCGAACTGGCAAAGCCTGCGCTCGAAAGCAAGCTGCCGGTCAAGATCGAGGTCGATATCCGCAATGTCGACCGCTCGGCGGGCGCCATGCTGTCGGGTGAAGTGGCCAAGCGCTTCAAGCACAAGGGTCTGCGCGAGGACACCATCCAGGTGAAGCTGACCGGCACTGCCGGCCAGTCCTTCGGCGCCTTCCTGGCGCGCGGCATCTCGTTCGAGCTTGTCGGCGCCGGCAATGACTATGTCGGCAAGGGCCTGTCGGGCGGCCGCATCGTCATCCGGCCGCCGGAAGAGGCCAAGATCGTCGCCGCCGAGTCCATCATCGTCGGCAATACGGTGCTCTATGGCGCCACCGAGGGCGAGGCCTACTTTGCCGGCGTCGCCGGCGAGCGTTTCGCCGTGCGCAATTCGGGCGTCGCCGCCGTCGTCGAAGGCGTCGGCGACCATGGCTGCGAGTATATGACGGGCGGCATCGTCGTCGTCATCGGCAAGACCGGCCGCAATTTCGCCGCCGGCATGTCGGGCGGCGTCGCCTATGTGCTGGACGAGGCGGGCGATTTCGCCGAGCGCTGCAACATGGCGATGGTCGAGCTGGAGCCGGTTCCGGAAGAAGACGATCTGATGGAAAGGCTGCTGCACCATGGCGGCGACCTCGATCACAAGGGTCGCGTCGACGTCTCCGGCGACATGACCAGCCATGACGAGGAGCGGCTTTACCAGCTGATTTCCAACCATGTGCATTACACCGGGTCGGTACGTGGTCGCGAGATTCTCGACGACTGGACGATTTTCCGGCCGAAGTTCCGCAAGATCATGCCGGTCGAATACCGCCGCGCCCTGATCGAGATGGAGCGCATGCGCATGGGCGTCGCGGCGGAATAGGCTTTGCAATTGCCGGGGAGCCCAAGCTTCCCGGCCCATCTTCATCGACAGTTTGACCTCCGGCGCAAGGTTGCCATGGCTGCCTCAAGGGGTTAACGGGTGCGGCGAAAACCGCACCATCTGGACAGCAGGAACTGGACTATGGGCAAGGTAACAGGCTTTCTCGAAATCGACCGGCAGGTGCACAAGTACCAGCCGGCCTCCGATCGCATCCGGCATTTCCGTGAATTCACGCTGCCGATGTCCGACAAGGAGGTCGAGAAACAGGCCGCGCGCTGCATGGATTGCGGCATTCCGTTCTGCCATGGGCCAACGGGCTGTCCCATCCACAACCAGATTCCGGACTGGAATGACCTCGTCTACAATGGCGACTGGGACAACGCGATCCGCAACCTGCATTCGACCAACAATTTCCCGGAGTTCACCGGCCGCATCTGCCCCGCGCCCTGCGAGGAAGCCTGCACGCTGAACCTCGAGGACATTCCCGTCGCCATCAAGACGGTCGAGCAGGCGATCGCCGACAAGGCCTATGAAACCGGCCATATCAGGCCCTATCCGCCGGAGAAGAAGACCGGCAAGCGCGTCGCCGTCATCGGCTCCGGCCCTGCCGGCATGGCGGCTGCCCAGCAGCTTGGCCGCGCCGGCCACGATGTCCATGTCTACGAGCGCGAAAGCCGGCCCGGCGGGCTGATGCGCTACGGCATTCCCGACTTCAAGATCGAGAAGCACTATATCGACCGGCGCATCGAGCAGATGCAGGGTGAGGGCGTGACCTTCCATTGCGGCGTCAATGTCGGCGTCGACAAGCCGGTTGCCGAGCTGCTCGCCGAACATGATGCCGTGCTCTATTGCGGCGGTTCCGAAACGCCGCGCGCGGCCGGCATTCCCGGCGACGATCTCGGCGGCGTGCATGACGCGATGCCCTATCTGGTGCAGCAGAACCGGCGTGTCGGCGGCGAACCGATTCAGTCGGTGGCATGGCCGTCGCATCCGATCATCGCCGGCGGCCAGCATGTCGTCGTCGTCGGCGGCGGCGATACCGCCTCCGACTGTGTCGGCACTGCTTTTCGCCAGGGTGCGGTGCGCGTCACCCAGCTCGACATCCGTCCGCAGCCGCCGGAGAAGGAAGACAAGCTTTCGGTCTGGCCCTATTGGGCGACCAAGATGCGCACCTCGTCCTCGCAGGCCGAAGGCGCGGAGCGCGAATTCCAGGTGGCGACACTCGAATTCATCGGCGAAGAAGGCCAGTTGACCGGCGTCAAGTGCTGCGAGGTCGATGACAAGCGCAAGCCGATCGCCGGTACCGAATTCGTCATTCGTGCCGATCTCGCTTTCATCGCCATCGGCTTTGCCGGGCCGGCCGCGGCCGGTGTGGCGAGAGAATTGGACGGGCAGATGAAGATCGCCACCGACAGCCGCCGCTCCAGGAATGTCGAGGCCAATGACCGCGACTACCGGACCAGCGTGGACAGGCTCTATGCGGCCGGCGACGTGCGTCGTGGCCAGTCGCTGGTCGTCTGGGCGATCCGCGAGGGCCGCCAGGCGGCACGCTCGATCGACGAGGCACTGATGGGGTCAAGCGTTCTCCCGCGCTGAGCCCAGGAGCGTGCGGCGATACTAACGATTGATCGCGGTCGTGGTATCGGTCGCGGCCTTTGGCGGCCATGAGAAATCGTCGGCGCGGCCGGGCGATGCAATCGGTGCCTTGCCCTCGACCACAAGCTTTTCACCGGGCAAGTCCGGATTGGCCTTCGCCGGCGGTGTCGCGCCCAGCAATTCGGAGCCACCGTCGAGTGCCGGATCGCTGAGCAGCATCGGCGCGGTGCGGTCGATAACGATGGGGGCCGCGGCCGGCGCCGGCGCCTCGACAGGTGCGCCCGCCGGAGCGGACGGTGTAATCACGCTTCCAGGCGCGGTCAGGCCGAGGATCTTCAGCAGCGGTTTTTCGGTGTAGAAGGCGAGTTTGCGCTTGCCCGCCCTCGAGACGTTGATGCCGTCATCGGCGCGCAGCCGCACCGGTTGGCCGTTGATGTCGGGGCCGCTGGTGACGAAAGCACCGTTCTCATCGACGAAGCCGTCCCAGACGTCGACGAATTCACCGCCATGGCTTTCAGCGGCCTGATGATAGATGTCGTTGAAGGCCAGCATATCGGAGGTCATCTTCGACACCCGGAACGCCGGCATGCCGACCCAGAGGAAGGGTACCTTTGCCTCCGCGACAGCTTTGCCGAACGCCTCGGTCCGGCGCTCATATTCCTTGGTCCAGGTTTCAGAGCGGGGCTGCTCGCGCACGTCGCCCACCTTCATCTGCTGGCGGTCGTTGGAACCCAGCATGACGATCACGGCGGCAGGTTTTTCGGTCTCGATCAGCGATTTGATCTGTTCGGGCCAGTTGTAGAAATCATCGCGTACGAAGCCGGACGAGCCATTGCTGCGAACGACGATCCTGACGCCGGTATTCTCGGCAAAGGCGGTGTCGAGGCCTTCGGCGGGGCCGGCCGCCATGAAGTCGCCGACCACCAGGACGGTGCGGGCGTCCGGTGCCTTGTCGACCACCGGGATTTCCGGTTCCGCGGGCGGGCGCGGGGCGCGGGGTTTTTTCGCCTTGGGCCTGGGCCTTGCCTTCTGGATGTCCTGCGGTGGCTCGATGCGCTCGCTGCGGCGCGGAAACAGAAGGTCGCGCAACGACCAACCGCGGTTTGGCTGCTCCTGCGCCAAGGCCGGCGCGTGAAAGGCGCCAGCCACGCCGACGGCGAGCACGATCACGGCCAGAATGAGCACCGGCATGCGACGGACAAGCCCTGCGATGCGCGCAGCCGAAGCCAATCGTTTCCTCCATCCCTTGGCGCGGTCCTGCCGAAAAACCGCATCGATTTCTCGGCAAATGCCGTGCCAACCAGATTGCTACAGCGTCCTTTGCGCGACCGAAAGGCCGCGCGGCACCGCAGGCGGCTCTATTTCTGCCGGAGCCACTTCAGCACTTCCATGCTCGGGTAACCGTCCTGGGTCAAGCCGGCCTTCGCCTGGAAGGCCAAGATGGCTGATTTCGAGCCGTCGCCGATCTTGCCGTCGAACTTGCCGTCATAAAGGCCATGTTGGGAAAGCCGCTGCTGCAGCTCCTGCCTTTCCTCGAAAGTGAGCTTGGTGAAAGGCCGCTTCCAGTCCTGCACGAGACCGCTGGAGCCGGCGATTTCGTCGGCAAGAAGGCCGACGGCCAGCGCATATTTGTCGGCGTTATTGTAAGCTTTGATGACCGTGAAATTCTTGATCATCAGGAAGGCCGGCCCGTTGCGGCCGTCCGGCACCTTCAGCGTCGCCTTGTCGGAGCCGTTCTTGAACGGCTTGCCGTTGGCCCTGACCACGCCGAGCGCCTGCCATTGCGACAGTGTTTTCGAGCCGCCGGGAAGCTTTCCAGCGGGCAAAGCAACCTCGTAGCCCCAGGTTTTGCCGGCCTGCCAGCCATTCTTCTTCAACAGGTTGGCTGAGGTCGCCAGCGCATCGGGAATCGAATTCCAGATGTCGCGTTTGCCGTTGCCGTCCATGTCGACGGCATAGTGGAGATAGCTGGTCGGGATGAACTGGGTATGGCCCATGGCGCCGGCCCAGGATCCGCTCAGATGGCTTTCGTCGATGTCGCCGGTCTGCAGGATCTTCAGCGCGGCGACCAGCTGGGTGCGGGCGAATTTCGCCCGCTTCGGATCGGCATAGGCCAAGGTCGCCAGCGAGCGCACGACATTGCGCATGACGTCGTCGCGCTTGAGGATCTCGCCATAGTTCGATTCCATCGACCAGATGGCCAGCAGGATGTAGCGGTTGACACCGAACCTGGCCTCGATCCGGTCCAGCCACGGCTTCCATTTCCTGGCCATCTGCTGGCCGACGGCGACCGACTGGTCATGGACGCGATTGTCGAAATAGTCCCAGGCAGGGGCCGTGAATTCAGGCTGCGTACGCGCCTTCTCCAGCACCACCGGATCGATATCCCTGATGTTCCTGAAGGCCTGGTCGTAGAGGGCGCCGGAAACGCCGCTCTGCACGGCGGTGGCGCGGAAGCCGGCGACCCACTGCCGGAAACCGGCATCGGCGAAAGCGGGGCCAGGCATCAGCAGAGCGAGCGATAGGCTGGCTGCCGCCATGACGCTGGTAAAAATTTTTGCGGCATTGCGAACGGACATCTTTTCCTCCTTCTCTGTCTCAGGAAAGACCATTCATCGCCGAACCAGGTTAGGAATTAGTTTACCATAGGCGCCACCGGGAACGAAAAGACGCTTCGAAGCTTTACCGGTGGACATTCCTCTCAGTTGCCCAGTAGTCCCGAATTCCGGCGTGAAAATGTCTTGGAACGGGGATTGCGGAGCTGGCCCTCAAACGGATAATTGAAAGCATGAAGAGAGTTCGCAAGGCAGTCTTCCCGGTCGCCGGTCTCGGCACACGGTTTCTCCCGGCCACCAAGGCTGTCCCCAAGGAAATGCTGACCGTCGTCGACCGGCCGGTGATCCAGTATGTGGTGGATGAGGCACGCGAGGCCGGCATCGAGCATTTCATCTTCGTCACCGGCCGCAACAAGGCCGTCATCGAGGACCATTTCGACATCCAGTTCGAACTCTATGACACGCTGGCCCAGCGCGGCAAGGACGACCAGCTCGCCCGCCTGCAACGGCTGCAGCCGGCGCCGGGGCAGACCAGTTTCACACGCCAGCAGGTGCCGATGGGACTTGGCCATGCCGTCTGGTGCGCCCGCGAACTCGTCGGCGACGAGCCCTTCGCGCTGTTGCTGCCCGACATGATCATGCAGTCGGAGAAGAGCTGCACGAAGGCAATGGTCGAGCTCTACGAGGAGACCGGCAACAACATCATCGCGGTGCAGGAATGCGCTCCCGCCGAAACCCACAAATACGGCATCGTCGGCCGCGGCGAGGACACGCATCACGGTTTCCGCATCACCGAGATGGTGGAAAAGCCGAAGGCCGGCACCGCGCCGTCCAATCTTTACATCAACGGCCGCTACATCCTGCAGCCGGAGATCTTCAAGATCCTTGAAGGCCAGGAAAAAGGCGCCGGCAACGAGATCCAACTCACCGACGCCATGCTGAAGCTGGAAAAGCAGCAGCCTTTCTACGGCTACCACTATCGAGGCCGCACGTTCGACTGCGGATCGCCGGAAGGCTTCGTCGAGGCCAACGTCGCCTTCGCGCTGTGGCGCAGCGACATGAACGAGAACATGGCCGGTGTGATCCGCACGCTTCTCGATGAGATGAAGCCATCCGAGCGCCGCGGCGCCGCATCTTAAGTCGATGTCGATGTTCAGCCGGTCCGCGGAAGGGCCGGTCTGATCTCAACGCACGTTTGGCACGCAAGCCCTCAGCGCTGCACTTTCACGCCGAGGAAGATGCTGTTGGCGGTGTAGTCCCGGCCCGGCAGATTGCTGGTCAGCTTCTCGGTCCTTACCCTTGTGGTGAGGCCGGCGTAGCGGTTCAGCCACCAGGTCAGTCCGGCCTCGGCGCTCAACACCCTGTCATGGCCATCGATGCCGATGTAATCACGCCAGTCGAGGCCCAGAGCCGCATTGGCGGTGAGGTTGGCGCGAATCTGGCGTTCGCCGGTCAGGCGACCGGAATAGAGGATGTCGCCGCTTTCGCCTGATGTGGTCGTGGGCTCGACGGT
>NZ_RZTC01000151.1:10812-11874 GCF_004023165.1 Mesorhizobium sp. M7A.F.Ca.MR.176.00.0.0
GGTCAGGCCGATCGTGGTGCCGCGCTCCGGTGACCATTTGAGGTCGGCGTTGACGGTGGCACCGGAGATTGCATCAAGGTTTTTGTCGTCGATCGCTTCCCTGAGCCAGCCGGCCGAGAATTCGCCCGACAGCTTCTCGCCCATGTCGAGTGCAAGGCCAGCGCGGGCGCCGAGCCGCGTCGACGAGCGCTCGAAGCCTTCATTGTCGATGCGTTGATCATAGGTCCGGCGGCCGACCTCGATTTCAGTGAACGGGGTCAGGGCAGGGGAGATCTCGTAGCCGGTGCGCAACGTCGCGGTGTAGAGCGTCGAGTCCTGATCCTTCTGCGACAGCGAGGTGCCGTCCGAGAGCTTGGCGTCGCCGTAAAAATCGTGCGAGACCGCGCCGGTTAGCGTGTACTGCATCTTGCCGAGATGCTTTTCGACGGCGAGGCTGCCATCGATGGTCTGCCGCAGCGGTTGCTTGCTGACGCCGGCAATGGCGTCCGGTGATGATGCCGATTCCGGCACGGCCTCGTAGCCGAGCTTGGCGATGGCGCGCAACTCATTGTCGAGGTCGACATTGAGCTGGCCTTCGATGCGCCCTTGCTCGTCGTGAACCGGGTAACCGGAGACGGTCTCGCGAAACAGGCCATAGCCGTCGATCGTGGCGGAGTTCTCGCGCCAGTCGGATGCGGCGGAAAAGCGCAGCGCCGTCTCGGACAGCAGCGCCGACGTGCCGGCACTGCTCGAATCGCCGTTCGAGGTGGCGGTCAGGCCCTGTTCGATCGTCGGCCGGATGACGAAGGAGCCCCATTTGACGCCGGTGGCGGCAAACGGATCATCCTCCAGCTTCTTTTTCTGGCCTTCGATGGCGTCAGTGCGCTCCGCGCCTGGGTCGAGCTTCTGCCTGTCGGCACTGTCGATGGTGAGGGCGCGGCGGTTGGCTGTGTCCTCGTCTGTCTCTTCACCTTCGGTGGCATCCGTCGTGGAGGCGGTCGTGGAAGCGGTGATGTCGGAGGTGCCGGCCGTCGATTTCTTTTTCTTTTTCGACTTGTCGGCAGCCTTGTCCTTGGCCTGGTC
>NZ_RZTC01000152.1:0-5915 GCF_004023165.1 Mesorhizobium sp. M7A.F.Ca.MR.176.00.0.0
GGCCAATGATCGCAACGACCGCAATGGTCGTCGCGACGGCAGGCGGCCCGGTGGCGAGAACAAGGGCAACGGCTTTGGCAAGAAGCGCTTCGGCGACAAGCCTGCCTTCGCCGGCGAGCGCAAGCCGGATGGCGCCAAGCCGGCCTTCAAGGGCAACAACAAGCGCCGCTTCGGCGGTAAGCGTCCGGCGGCGCGGGCTGCGTAAGCCAGATCGCGTTGTAATCAGTCAGGCTTAGCCTGGCTGATTGCCGGGACAGACCAAGGAAAGGGCGGCTGAAGCGATGCTTCGGCCGCCCTTTTTCGTCGGCTTACTTCACCACCGCTTCGATCCAGACGGCGATCCTTTGCGCCAGAAACGCCGTGGTCGATGGCGACAGCGCGTCGCCGGCAATGACGTGATTGTCCGGGTCGCCGGTGTCATCGACCGGAACCAGTTCATGCGGCGCGCCCCAGCGCCCGGCAATCTCGCGGGTGCGGTCGGCCCGCACCACTTTGTCCGAATCAGAAAAGATGAACAAAGCAGGGATGGTCGCCTTCTCCACCGGCGCGCCATAGGCAAGCTCGGTCAGCGCCTGCATCGGCAAGGTTGCTTCGATCGGATAGCGGGTGGTCCAGAATTCTTCATTCAGCGCGTTGCGCGGCACGAAGCTGTGTTCCTTGCCGGCGACCAGCCTGGCAATTTGTTTGCCCCACGGCATGGTCAGGATCTCGGCGCCCGAAGCCTTGACGCCGAAGTTCGGCGAGATGAACGCAATCGCCGCCACCTCGTCCGATGCACCGGGCTGCGTTGCCGCCCAGACCGCCAGCGAGCCGCCGGTCGACGTCGAGATGACGATCACCTTGTCGCCGATCGCCCGGCCGATGGCGAGCGCTTCCTCATAGTCGTTGATCCAGGCGTTGATGCTGCCTTGCGTCATCGCCGCGCCATCCTGCCCGTGACCGGTGAGCCGGGTGTAGAAGAGATTGGCATCAAGCTGTTCCGCCACTTCGTCGGGCAGCGGGCGGACCTCGCCCTTCGATGCGGAAAAGCCGTGGATGTAGACGATCGACAGCGGCGTCCTGGCATGCACCAACGGATCGGCCCAGACGATCTCTTTTTCCAGCCCGTCACGGATTCCGGGGATGGCGGCTTCCGCCTTTGCCACATAGGCCTGCGGATCGTCAGCGATGAGCGAGGGATCGAAACGGATCGTGGTGTCGACGCGAACGCGCGGGCCGAGCACGAAGGCCAGTGCGAGAATGGCGATAAGGCCCAGCACAGCAAGCACGATCCGTCGCCCCATCGCAGACTCCACGCAGCACTTGTCTCAACCATGACCAAGGCGGCCCGAAACGGTGGGCCTGCCAATTTCGCCGGCGTCTTATTCGATCGGGGGTTTGCGGTCGTAATGCAGCGGCCGCGCCTTCCAACTGGTCATCAGGCTGATAAACCCTCTGCACAGCGGCCTCGGCAGCAGGCCGAGCAGTTTCAGGGGCCAGCTGGTCCGGCGCGGGAAATGGACTTCGAAGCCGCCCGACTTGATGCCCCGCGCCATGCGGCGCGATGCGCGGCTGACCGGCATCAGTCCCGGCATGGGCAGCATGTTCTTCTCGGTCAGCGGGGTGTCGATGAAGCCGGGATTGAACACCTGGATACGCACGTTCATCTTGTCGAAATCATACTTCAGCGACTCGGCCAGGATGTTGATGGCCGCCTTGGTGCCGCCATAGGCGGCCGTTGTCGGCCAGCCGAAATAGGATGTCACCGAGCCGACCAGCACGACATGGCCGCGCGCCCGCACACGCATGCGTTCGACCGCGGGCACGAGGCCGTTGATGATGCCGAAATAATTGACCTCGAAGGACCGGCGAAAGTCGTTGACGACAAGATTCTCCCCCGGCGTCGAAATGTAGTTCCCTGCATTGAAGATGGCGAGCACGATGGGACCGAGCTCCTTCTCGATCGCGGCGACGGTTCTCGCCATGCGCGGCTCGTCGGTGACATCGCAGGGAAAGGCCGTGACGCTGCCCGGCATCTGCGCGGTCTCGACGACAAGCGTGTCGATCGGATCGTCGTCGAGCGCCGTCACCGCGACGGCATAGCCCTGGGAAGCAAGATCCCTGGCCAGTGCACGGCCGATGCCGCTTGAGCCGCCCGTGATCCAGGCGACGCCGTGCTTCGGGTTAGCCCGGTAGAGTGTCATGCTGCGCCCTGTCGACTTGTTGGTGCTTTGCTCTAGAGCGGTTCACCGTTTCACGGAAACGGCGAACTGCTCTATCTCCTTGTTTCTACGCAATTCCGGACGGAAAACCGTTTCACACTTTTCCTGGAATTGCTCTAGCGGTGAAGAAATCGAATGAAAAGCCGCTTTTCAACGTCAGCCGGAAATGAACAGTGGCGCATGAGGTCGGTCTCGGGAACGCGCCGACGCAACAACAGCACTGCAAATGCGACTGGACCAGACAAATTCTTGCCTTGAAACCGCAGCTTCGGGTTTCTAGGGTTTCGGCGCACCTACACAAGGAATCCTGAATGCCCCGTTCTGTGATCGACGCGATCGGCAACACGCCTCTGATCCGCCTCAACAAAGCTTCGGAACAAACCGGTTGCGAGATCCTGGGCAAGGCCGAATTCATGAACCCCGGCCAGTCGGTCAAGGATCGTGCGGGCCTGTTCATCATCCGCGACGCCGAGAAGCGCGGGCTGCTGAAGCCCGGCGGTGTGATCGTCGAGGGAACGGCGGGCAATACCGGCATCGGGCTGACGCTGGTCGCTAAGGCGCTCGGCTACCGAACCGTCATCGTCATTCCCGATACGCAGAGCCAGGAAAAGAAGGACACGATCAAGCTGCTCGGCGCTGAGCTGATCGAGGTGCCGGCCGTGCCCTACAGGAATCCCAACAATTACGTGAAACTGTCGGGGCGGCTGGCCGAGCAACTGGCAAAGACAGAACCGAACGGCGCCATCTGGGCCAACCAGTTCGACAATGTCGCCAACCGTGACGGCCATATCCGCACCACCGCGGAGGAGATCTGGAGCCAGACCGGCGGCAAGGTCGACGGTTTCGTGTCGGCGGTCGGTTCTGGCGGCACGCTGGCCGGCGTCGCCTCCGGACTGAAAGCCAAAAACCGGGATGTGAAGATCGCGCTCGCCGATCCGCTGGGGGCCGCGCTCTATTCTTTCTACACCAGCGGCGAGCTGAAGTCCGAAGGTAGCTCGATCACCGAAGGCATCGGGCAGGGGCGCATCACCGCCAATCTCGAAGGGTTCACGCCGGATTTTTCATTCCAGATCCCCGATGAGGATGCGCTGCCGATCGTCTTCGACCTGATCCAGGAAGAGGGCCTTTGCGTCGGCGGCTCGACCGGCATCAACATAGCCGGCGCGATCCGTCTGGCCAGGGAATTAGGTCCCGGCCACACCATCGTGACCATTCTTTGTGATTATGGCACGCGCTATCAATCAAAACTGTTCAACCCGGAATTCCTGCGCGAAAAGCAGCTGCCGGTGCCAGGCTGGATGGAACTGAAGAGCACAATTCCGGTGCCGTTCGAAAAGGTCGCGTGATGGCAAACAGGACGGACGCCCTGTTTCGCGACGATGCCTACCTGCGGACGGCGGACGCAACGGTCGTTGCCGTCAACGATCGCGGCGGTATCATCCTCGACCGGACCATCTTCTACGCCACTTCAGGCGGCCAACCGGGCGATACCGGGTATCTCGAACGTGGCGACGGCAGCCGAATCGCCATTGCCGCCACCCTCACCGGTGAGACCAAGGACGAGATCATACACGTGCCGGCGCCGGAGCAGGCGGTTCCGCAGCCCGGCGAGGCGCTGAGGCTGGCGATCGACTGGGAGCGGCGGCATCTCCTGATGCGCATGCACGCGGCTTGCCACCTGCTTACCGCCGTCTGCCCGTTCCCGATCACCGGTGCCTCGGTTTCCGAGGACGACAGCCGTGTCGACTTCGACGCTCCGGATGCCGGCTTCACCAAGGAGGACGTCACCGCCGGGCTGATGGACCTGGTGCGGGCCGATCATCCGATCTTTGTCAGGCTGATCAGTGACGAGGACCTGGCCGCCAATCCCGGCCTGGTGAAATCCAAGAACGTCCGGCCGCCGATGGGCACAGGCAAGATCCGCCTGGTCTGTATCGGCGACAACGCCTCGGTGGACAGCCAGCCCTGCGGCGGCACCCATGTGAAAAGCACCGCCGAAGTCGGCGAAATCCACATCGGCAAGATCGAGAAGAAGGGCCGCGAGAACCGGCGCTTCCGCATCCGCTTTGGGCCGATGCCGGCAAACTGAACAGGACAGTGATCGCCAAAAAGCGAGCAGGAGAACAAAATGGCCGAGGACAGCCCCTTCACCGTCGACGCAGACTGGCTGCAGCAACGTCTCGGCGAGCCGGGCCTGACGATCATCGACGCATCCTGGTATCTCCCGGCGCAGAAGCGCGATGCGCGCGGCGAGTATGAGTCGGCCCACATCCCGGGCGCACGATTTCTCGATCAGGATGCCGTTTCGGACCCGGATTCGCCCCTGCCGCATACCTTGCCGTCGCCGCAGCATTTTGCCCAGTATGTCGGCGCCATGGGCGTTTCGGCCGATGACACAATCGTCGTCTACGACGGCCCGGGTTTCTTCTCCGCACCTCGGGCGTGGTGGATGTTCCGGGTGATGGGCGTCTTTCAGACCTATATTCTGGATGGCGGCTTCGATGGCTGGAAAGCGGCCGGCAGGCCGGTGACGGCTGAGCCGACGAAGATCGCGCCAAGCGTGTTTCATGCCGATTTCGACGCCGGGCGCGTCGCCAGCCTCGCCGACATGCGCGGGATCGTCGACACCAAGGCGAGCCAGATCGCCGACGCCCGTGGACCGGGCCGCTTCACCGGCACTGAACCTGAGCCGCGCGCGGGTATCCGCTCCGGCCATATGCCCGGCGCGCGCAATCTGCCCTATTCGGCGCTGTCGGAAAATGGCGAGCTGCTGTCGAAGGACCGCCTGCGCAAGGCGATCGAGGAGGCCGGCATCGATCTGTCGAAACCTGTCGTCACTTCATGCGGCTCCGGCATTACCGCGGCGGTGGTGACGCTGGCGCTGGAAACGCTTGGCCATACAAACAACAGGCTTTACGACGGCTCCTGGACGGAGTGGGGCGGGCTTTCCGACACGCCTGTCGTGACCGGCCCCGTTGTGATCGGCAAGGAATGAAGACGATGGAAAACGGCGCGCTGGAAGACATCGAAGTCACGGTGACGTTCCTCGAGATGCATGTGCCTCCGGCCTATTCACCGGCCGTGCCGTATAACCGTCAGGTCGCGCTGCTGAAGACCAAGGACATTCCGCTGCATTTTTACCGCTATCTGATGGACCGGGTGGGGCGCAAATGGCACTGGGTCAATGTGCTGAGGCTGGATGACGACGAGCTTTCCGCCGGCATCCATCGTGAGGATCGCGACATCAGGGTCCTTTACCTCGACGGCGCGCCCGCCGGCTTCTTCGATCTCAAGCCGCATCTGCCGGAAGAAGTCGAGCTCGCCTATTTCGGCATGATGGAACATGCCACCGGGCAAGGCATCGGCCGCTGGTTCCTGGGCTCCGCGATCGCCGCCGCATGGTCGTATGGGCCGAAGCGGGTGACGGTGCAGACCTGCACGCTCGATCATCCGGCGGCTCTGCCGCTCTACCAGAAGCTCGGCTTTGCACCGGTGGCGCAAAAGAGGGAAATCGTCCATCCGCTGCCTTTCACCGAGCGCGCGGCCAGCGTCATGCGGCCCTAGACTAGCCGGAAGCTGACACGGGTTCGAATCTGACCCCGCCGTTCATCGGCCCTTCAGGCTGTTTTTGGCATGTTGCCGGCACCATCAATGCGGCCAAGGCCGAAGGAGACGAAGACATGCTGACCCGCCGTACACTTGCCACCGCGCTGA
>NZ_RZTC01000152.1:5924-11861 GCF_004023165.1 Mesorhizobium sp. M7A.F.Ca.MR.176.00.0.0
TCGCGGCAATTGCCATGCCAAGCCTGGCCGCAGCCCAGGCGACAACGCCTTCGGCCGCGACGATCGAGCGGAAGCTCGAGGCGGCGCCGCGGGTGAAATTGCGGCCGAACGAGCGCGTCACCATCCGCGAATTCAAGCGGCGCCCGGATTTGCGCCGCATGGCCCGCTCGATCGATATCCAGTCGATCAACTTCGCCTTCGGTTCGGCGGCTATTGCCAACTCGCAATACGACAAGATCGAGACCATTGCCGACGCGCTGCGGCGCATCCTGCGCCGCGATCGCGGCGCCCGCGTGCTGATCGAGGGCCACACCGACGCCGTCGGCTCCTTCCAGTCGAATCAGGCTCTGTCCGAACAGCGCGCCGCTTCGCTCAAGCGCACATTGGTGCGCGAATTCGGCGTGCCGGGTCATGCTCTCGAGACAGTCGGCTATGGCGAAGAGTTTTTGCTGGTGCAGACGCAGAACGAAAACTGGCAGAATCGCCGGGTGACACTGCGCCGCTTCGACGATTTCATCCGTTGAGCCGCAGCTCTGAATTTTAGTTAGCCGGCGCCTTCGACGGGACTTGATGAGAGCCGGTCGCCGACGGGCGACCGGCTCTTCGATATCTGGCAGGAATCGGGTGGCGGCGAGAGTTCAAAGGGATAATTTCCGGTAGACCACACCGGAGATTTTCCATGACCATCCAGTTCAAAGCTTTGCCGACCGAAGGTGTCAGGACGCTGCAGCGCGGCGGGATCGATGCTTATGGTCAAATGCCCGAGCGAAAGATCTCCGACGGTGACGGCATGCCTTGCCGGCATTGCTTGAAGAACATCGCCGCCGGCGATGCCTATCTTGTTCTGGCGTACCGGCCATTCCCGCAGCTTCAGCCCTATGCTGAAACGGGGTCCGATCTTCCTGCATGGCGAGGAATGCGACCGCGCTGCCGAGAGCGAGGCGCTGCCCGAGATTCTCGAAAGCCCCGACTACATCGTGCGCGGCTATGGCAGGGATGATCGCATCGTCTATGGCAGCGGCGGCGTCATCCCGACCACGGCAATTGCTGCACGGGCCGAGACGCTGTTCGAACGCGACGAGATCGCCTACGTCCATGTCCGTTCGGCGCGCAACAATTGCTACCAGTGCCGCATCGAGCGCGCTTGAGGCTGAGACTAGCCGCTGGAAACAGTTGTCGTACTGCCGTCGCATATGCGCGATAGAAAGCCATTGTCGATCGATTTGCCGACCGCGGATGAACCGGCGGTAAATCTCGACATCGAGGAAGCGGGGCTTTGGCTCCGCTTTTTTGTTGCCTGCGTTTGGCGCGGAAAGATTCGAGCAATAAAAAAAGCCCGCCGGCATGGCCGACGGGCTGCAACTGTTTGGCTGGAGGGCCTTTTAGTTGAACTTGTACTTCGCGCCGAGACGCACGGTGTGGAAAGAGGAAGTCGAGGTAAGGGTGTCGTCGGGTGCGCCGAATTCCGAAGAAAAGTCCTTCTCGGCGAACTGCGAATAGCGATATTCGAGGCCAACGGTGACATTGCTGGACAGAGCCGTTTCAAGGCCGCCACCAACCGAGAAACCGCTGGAACCCCAGTCGAGAATGTCGCCGATCGGGTCGGAAGCGTTCAGATCGAAATGCTGCCAGCTGTAGCCGGCAAGCGCATAGGCAAGGGTCGATTCGTTCATCTTCATGCCGACGCGGCCCAACACATCGAACCCATAGTCTGTATCGACGTTGATCGATCCGCCGCCGAGCTCCAGTTCGGAAGTCATGCCGGAGTAGCGTGCATCGACCATGACGCCTGCGACCCAGCTGCCGAAGTCATGATCGTAGCCGACGTTCAGTTCACCAAAGGCCCCTTCGCCACCCAGACCATTGAATTCCAGGCCGCCGAGCGGCGGAACGTTGATCTGATGCACGGACGCACCGGCACCACCAGCGCCGCCGATATAGAATCCGGTCCAGTTGTAGGCTGGCGTCTCGAATGCAGCGCCGCCGCCGTTCTGGGCACCGAACCGGTAATTGGCTGCGATCTGGAAAGTATGGCGCGAGGTGTCAAGATTCAGGAGACCGTCCGGAACCCCGACAATGCCAGCCTCGGAAAGAAGATCGTCCTTGGTCCCGAAGCCCGTATAGCGATACTCAGTCTTGATCGTCCAATTGCTGTTGATGGCCGTTTCGATGCCACCTCCGACAAAATACCCGCTCTGATCCCAATCAAAGTCGAAGCCGGCGTTCGTATCGAGCTTGTACTTCTGCCAGGAATAGCCACCCAGCACGTAGCCCAGAGTGTTCGGCGTCAAGAGGTAGCCGAGACGCAGGCCAGCGTCGAAACCGTAGGTTTCCTTGATCGAAGCGTCGAACCCCGTAATGTCCAGCGTGGTCTTGATGTTGCCCACGTGAGCGTCCAGCAGACCGCCGATGAGGAACCGGGGCGAGACCATATAGTCATAGCCAACCGTCAGCTCACCATAGACGCCTTCGCCACCAATGCCGTTCAGCGAGATTGGAATAAAATCGCTGCCGAGCTCGTGTACGTTGGCACCGGCACCGACGCCAAAACCAACGTAGAGGCCGCTCCAGTTAAAGCCGGCAGCTTCTTCTACCGGCTGCACGACGTCTGCTGCATGAGCAGCAGACATCAAAGCCACAGCAGAAACAGCACCAAGAAGAAAAGATTTCGCGGATGTGCGAATGAACATATGCCCGTACCCCAATGAGTAAACCCAGAATGTCTCTAGCAGGGAGTCGGCCGGTACGGGAATGACAAATATGCAACAATGATGAGCAAAGTGCCGTTGCGTCACATCTTTCGACGCCATGCTTTGCCTGAAAAACAGGCTCGCAAGAAAAAACCCGCCGGCATGGAACCGGCGGGCTGGATTGAAAGGGGCTGTTCTCGCGAAATCAGGCGGCGAGAACGGCTTTCGGCTCGACCAGTTCGTAGCCGAGCGCCTCGGCGACTGCCCGGTTGGTGATCTTGCCTTTATGGACATTGAGGCCGTTGCGCAGGTGATGATCGTCGACCAGCGCCTTGAGGCCCTTGTCGGCAAGCTGCAGGCCATAGTGCAGCGTCGCGTTGTTGAGCGCGTGGGCCGAAGTGACCGGCACGGCACCGGGCATGTTGGCGACGCAATAGTGGATGACGCCGTCGACCTCATAGGTCGGCTCGGCATGAGTGGTGGCGTGCGAGGTCTCGAAGCAGCCGCCCTGGTCGATGGCGACGTCGACCAGCACCGAGCCTTTCTTCATGCCCGACAGCATTTCGCGCGAAACCAGTTTTGGCGCCGCGGCACCCGGGATCAGCACCGCGCCGACGACGATGTCGGCTGAAAAACACTCTTCTTCCAGCGCCTCGACAGTCGAGTAACGGGTGTGGACGCGGCCGGCGAAGAGGTCGTCGAGCTGGCGCAGGCGCGGGATCGAGCGGTCGATGATGGTGACGTCGGCGCCAAGGCCGGCCGCCATCCTGGCCGCGTGCAGGCCGACGACGCCACCGCCGAGCACGGTGACCTTACCGGGCAGCACGCCGGGCACGCCGCCGAGTAGCACGCCGCGGCCGCCATTGGCCTTCTGCAGCGCCGTGGCGCCGGCCTGGATCGACAGGCGTCCGGCAACTTCCGACATCGGCGCCAGCAACGGCAGGCCGCCACGGTCGTCGGTCACGGTCTCGTAGGCGATTGCCGTCACGCCGGACGCAAGCAGGCCCTTGGTCTGCTCCGGATCCGGAGCAAGGTGAAGGTAGGTGTACAGGATCTGGCCTTCGCGAAGCTGCGCCCATTCGCTGGGCTGCGGCTCCTTGACCTTGACGATCATGTCCGACCTGGCGAACACCTCGGCGGCCGTCTTGGCAATCGTGGCGCCGGCGGCGCGATAGGCGTTGTCATCGGCGCCGATGCCGGCACCGGCCCCGGTCTCAACCAGCACTTCGTGGCCATGGGCGACATATTCGCGGACCGAGCCGGGGGTGAGGCCGACGCGGTATTCGTGGTTCTTGATTTCCTTGGGGCAGCCGACGCGCATTTTCTTCTCCTGATCCGGCCCTTTGGGCTCGTTCCCTGTATGGATGGAGTGAACCACGAATCGTTGCGCAGGTGTTTGCGAATGCGCTTGCGCTAACCGGCAGGTTTCGATAATCGTTGCGCGAAATAGCTGGATATTCGCAGGATTCACGAAAAATGCGGCTCGACAGGATTGATATCGCCATTCTCGAGGCTTTGCAGAAGGATGGCAGGATACCCAATGCGGCACTGGCCGAGAAGGTCGGCCTGTCGCAGTCGGCCTGTTCGCGCCGGCTCGACAATCTGGAGAAATCCGGAACCATCCGCGGCTATCATGCCCGGCTTTCCAATGCAGCACTCGGCCACCAGATGACGGCGATCGTGCACATATCGCTGTCGGGACAGTTCGAGAAGACGCTTTCGGATTTCGAGGCGGCGATCAAACGCTGCCCGAACGTGCTGTCCTGTCACCTGATGTCGGGCGAGTACGACTACATCCTGCGGATCGCGGCGAAGGATCTCGTCGACTATGAGCGCATCCACAAGGAATGGCTGTCGGCGATGCCGCATGTGACCAAAATCAATTCGTCCTTTGCGCTACGCGAAATCGTCGACAGGACCGCCATGGGCATGAAGCCGGAAATGGCCTAGGCCTCCGTTACCACCCGATCCATCGGGATATCGTGCGGCTGCGGGTAGATGGTCGCGATGCGTTGCAGCTCGTAGCCGACGCCGATGACCAGCGGCTTGAACGGCATCGCTGCCAGCGTGCGGTCGAAGAAGCCGCCGCCATAACCCAGGCGGTAGTTCTGGGGATCGATGCCGACGATCGGCGAGATGACGATGTCCGGCAGCACCGGATCGCCCTCGGCCGGGATCGGGATGTTCCAGACACCTTTCTCCAGCCGGTCGCCCGCTTTGTAGGCGCGGAAGATCAGCGGGTGCCCCTTGTCGATGACGATGGGCAGGGCGGTGCGGCCGCCGCGTTCGTTTATGGACGCCATCCAAGGCCGCAAATCCGGCTCGCCGCGAAACGGCCAGTAAAGACTGACCATGCGCCCGGCGATCTCGCCGATGATCGCGTCGAGGCCATCGGCGATGCGTTGCGACATTACCGTTCGGGCGTCAGCGGAAACCGCCAGCCGGGCAGCGATCAGGCGCTCGCGCTCGGCCTTGCGCCAGCGCCTGACGTCGGTCCAGTCGCTCGAAGGCGCACGGAATTCCAGATCGAGCTCGTGCATGAAACAGGGCGGCGAAGAATACTGCGCCGGAGCATCGTCGTCACGATCGTTGGCCATGCCTCACCTCATCGCGTGTTCGATGACGCTATACCTCGCGATACGATACAACATGTGCATTCACGACATGCAACGACGAGTCTTGGTCACTGCCTATCTGTTGTTGCATTGCACAAAAATACCTACATCCAGGACAGCCAATCTTGCCATCGGGGTGAACGAAATGAATGAAGCCAGGCATCATGTCGTCGTTGTCGGCGCGGGTTTCGGCGGTCTCGAGTTCACCCGTGCACTTGCTGGCGCTCCCGTGCGCATCACCATGATCGACAAGCGCAACCATCACCTCTTCCAGCCGCTGCTCTATCAGGTGGCGACGACGGCGCTGGCCACCTCCGAGGTTGCCTGGCCGATCCGCCACCTCCTGCGCAAGCGCAAGGATGTGACGACGCTCCTCGCCAATGTCACCGGTGTCGACCGCGCCGGCAAGCGCGTGCTGCTCGATGACGGCAGCGCGGTCGCCTACGACACGCTGGTGCTCGCCACCGGTGCCCGCCACGCCTATTTCGGCCACGACGAATGGGAGCCTTTCGCCCCGGGCCTGAAGACGCTGGAGGACGCCACCAGCATTCGGAGGCGAATTCTCCTGGCCTTCGAGCAGGCCGAGCGGGAGACCGATCCGGCCAAACGCCGGGCGTTGCTGACCATTGCGG
>NZ_RZTC01000153.1:0-11638 GCF_004023165.1 Mesorhizobium sp. M7A.F.Ca.MR.176.00.0.0
CCCCTTGAGGGGGCGATGGCCGGCAGGCCAGAGGGGGGCGCGAAGGAACGCAAGCTTGCTTCCAGCTACCGAAGTGGCGCGCCGCCTACTGCGCCGCCTTGATCTCGCTGACGATCTTCGAATAGTCGCGCTGGGCGTCGCCGACGTCGCGCAACTGCTCGAACTTGACGAGGTCGGCCACCGGCATCGCCATGTTGGGGAATTTGGCCAGGAAATCGGCCGGCAGGCTTTCCATGGCTGGCTTGTTCGGCACCTTGTAGTCGATGTTCTGCGCCGCCCAGGCGTGGTTCTTGGCGTCGAGCATGAAGTTGATGAAGTGGAAGGCGGCATCCTTGTTGGCGGAGGCCTTCATCACCACCATCGTGTCAACCCAGAGGTCGGAGCCTTCCTTGGGAATGACGTATTTGATCTCGGGCTTTTCGGCGATGCCGTAATTGCACCAGCCGTCCCATGCCTGCACCATCAGCGCCTCGCCGGACACCAGCTTGGAATAGAAGGTGGTGTCGTCATAGGCGAGCAGGGTCTTCTTGGCCGAGATCAGCAGATCCTTGACCTCAGCCATCTTGGCCGGGTCGGTTTCGTTGACCGAATAGCCCTTGTCGAGCTGGCCGGCGGCCAGCAGCCAGCGGTCGGTCGCCAGCATGGTGGTCTTGCCCTTCAATTCGTCGGATGGCGCGAGCAGGTCGCTCCAGCTGGTGGGCGCAACCTTCATCAGGTCCGAACGGTAGCAGAGGCCGGTCGTGCCCCAGGTGTAGGGCACCGAGAATGCATTGCCGGCATCGTGCGGCAGCTTGGTTGCCTCGGGATAGAGATTGGTGAGGTTCGGTATCTTGGCGTGGTCGATCGGCTCGGTCAGGCCGAGCTTGTTCAGCACCTCGGCGAAGGGCGAAGAAACGAAGACCACGTCATAGCCCTTGCCGCCGGCGGCGATGAGCTTGCCCATGATCTCTTCATTGGTGGCGTGCACCACCACTTCGCCCGACACGCCGGTGGCGGTCTTGAAGGCGGCCATGGCGTCAGGCGCCATGTAGCCGTCCCAGTTGGAAATGACGAGGTCGGCAGCCGTCGCCGGCGCGGACAGCGCCAAGGCCAGGCCAAGTGCGATCGAAGATGTTTTCAGCGCACGGCGCCGCAGGCTGGTAGCGGTCATGACAGACTCCCATTTCGGTTGATCGTCGAATTGCATTCGCCGGACCAACGCCTGCGACCCTTGCCGCTGCCTCGATCCCGTTCCCTCGGTCTTTTTTCTCGCCGATTGCCCTGACAGTACTATTGCAGAAAAAAGTACGTCAATCCATAATTTGCTAGGCGATCGTGGAATCTGGCCGATTGCGTCCGTGCGGGCGATCGGTCAGATCAATGCGGTCATGTCGTTTTCCACGAGACCAGTCATGCAAGCCGCAGCCCGACGACCTCGCACCAACCATCTCGATCTGGCGCAGCGCATCCTGGATGTGGCGCGGCAGCGCGGTTTTGAGCCCGGCGCACGCTTGCCGGAGCAGCAGATCGCTTCGTTGTGCAATGTCTCGCGCACGCCGGTGCGGGCGGCTCTCGGCCTGCTCGCTGAACGGGGTGTCGTGCGCTGGGAGGCAGATTCCGGTTATCACCTGGCCATCGACCTCACCGCGCAGGCTTCGGTCGCCACGGAACTGCCCGCCGCCGAGGAGGACGAGTTGGCCGAGGCGATCCTGCGCGACCGGTCGGCGCGTCGGCTGGACCAGACGGTGACCGTCGCGGGGCTGATACGGCGCTACAGTGCCGAGCGCAAGACGGTACTAAAAGCACTCAACAAACTGACTGAAGAGAATTTGTTGGACCGAGCGCCTGGCCAGTCCTGGCTGTTTCGGCGCACGCCCGACGATCCAGAGGCGCAAGGCGACAGCTATGAGTTCCGCTTGCTGCTGGAACCCGCGGCTATCCTGACGCCGGGCTTCCGGCTGGACGGCGCGCGGGCGGCGACGTTGCGCCAGGCTATGGAAGCGCTGGTGGCGCTGCCGGACGCCGCATTCGATACACGCGAGTTCCAGCGGCTGGACATCGATTTTCACGGCATGCTCGCCGAGGGCTGCGCCAACCGCTTCATCGCCGACGCGCTGGCCGATCACCTCAGGCTGCGCCGGCTGCCGGGCATCTATACCGGCGTCAACGTCTTCCGCTTGCGGCAATCGCTGCGCGAACACCTTGTTATACTCGACCATCTTGAATGCCTGCAGTATGAGGTGGCGGCCGATTTGCTTCGCATTCATCTGCGGCTCTCCCGCAACCAGCGACCGCAAGCGGCCAGTCGCGGGGCGCCCGCCCTGTTCGGCATGATCAGCCGGCCGGAATGACGAGGATTAATTGACGCGTAAAGCCAGCCCGACCATCGCGCTGTTCCCCGAAGCCAGTTTCGGCGCGGCGTTGAATTGCGTCGGCATCGCGCAGGCATTGCGTGCCAAGGGCGCCCGGCCCGTCTTCATTTGCCATGCCGGCTTTTCCGGCGTCTTTGCCGACTATGGTTTCCAGGAATACCAGCTGCCGACCGACGAGCCGCTGAGCGACAGCGAACGCCAGAGCTACTGGCAGGCTTTCGTGCGCCGGCACCTGCCGCATTTCCGGCTGAGCCCGATCGACCAGCTGGAAACCTATGTCGCGCCGACCTGGCAGGCCATCGTCGACACTGCGGTCAATGCCGAGGCGCCGCTGCGCCAATTGCTGGCGCGGCTGAAGCCGGACGCGGTGGTGCTCGACAATGTCATCATGTTCCCGGCGATATCAGCCGCCGGCTGTCCCTGGGTGCGTGTCGTCTCCTGCGCCGAGACCGAGCTGCCGGATGCCAATGTGCCGCCCTATCTGTCGGGGCTTGGCGCCGACGACCCGCAACGCGCGGCTTTCGAGGCAAGGTATCTGGCGGCTTGCGCGCCCGCACATGACCGCTTCAATCGCTTTCGCATGGATGCCGGCCTGGCGTCGCTGCCGAAGGGCCTGTTCCTCGAGGCGTCGCCCGACCTCAATTTGCTGCTGACGCCTTCGATCGTGCGTCGTGAGCGGGCCGAGCCGCTCGATCCCACGCGCTTCGTCTATCTCGAAGGCTGCGTGCGCTCGGAAGGGCCGTTCGAAGTGCCGGTGTTTCCGCGCAACAAGGGGCCGCTAGTCTATGTCAGCTTCGGCAGCCTCGGCGCCATGGATGTCGGCCTGATCGAGCGCATGCTGGTCGTCTTCGACAGGCTGCCGGCGCGCTTCATTGTCAATGCCGGCGGCCTGCGCGACGCCTACCGTGCGGTGCCGGACAATGTCTATCTCGACGCCTGGTTTCCACAGCCCTCGGTGGTGGCGAAATCGGACCTGTTCATCCATCACGGCGGCAACAACAGTTTTTGCGAAGCACTGCGCTTCGGCGTGCCGTCACTGATCATGCCCTATTGCTGGGACGGACACGACAATGCGCGCCGCGCCGGAGAAACCGGCGTCGGTGACCATATCGGCCGTGATGCCTGGACCGAAGGAGTGTTGGAGAAAGCCATTCTCGGCCTGCTGGCCGACGATGCCATGCGCGCCCGCCTCAAGGACAATGCAGCCCAAATGGCGCTGAAACCTGGAACGGATGTGGCCGCGCAAGCCATACTCTCTTTGATACGGACATGAACGAAATGCCTGACAACAACACGAATATCTCGCTCTCCGGCGGCAACGACGCCAAGGGCTGGCTGGCCCGGCACGGGATCAACGAAGTCGAGTGCCTGGTGCCCGACATGAACGGCGTCCTGCGCGGCAAGGCCTTGCCGACGGCCAAATTCCTCCAGGCGCTGGAAGATCGCGCGCTCTATCTGCCGAGCAGCGCTTTCCTGGTCAGCATCGACGGCCGCTACTCCGGCTCGATCGACGAGGGTTTTGCCTATTCGGACCCGGACATGCGCATGGTGCCCGACGTTTCGACGCTGTGCCTGGCACCCGGTGCCAGCCCCGGCAAGGCCTATGTCTTCGCCGATGCCTTCCATATGGACGACCGGCCCTGGATGGCCTCGCCGCGCCATGTGCTGCGCGCCGTGCTCGACCTCTACGCCAGGCGCGGCTGGCGGGCGGTGGTGGCGCCGGAGCTCGAATTCTATCTGACCGCGCCCAATCCCGATCCGGACCAGCCGCTGACCGCTCCGATCGGCGCCAATGGCCGTGCCGAGGGTGTGCAGCATCCCTATGACATGGCCGCGCTCGAGGAGTTCGAGCCGGTGATCCGGCGCGTCTATGACTATGCGGCGGCGGCCGGCCTGCCGCTCGACACGCTGATCCATGAATCGGGTACGGCGCAGCTTGAGATCAACTTCCTGCATGGCGATGCGCTGCCGCTGGCCGACAAGGTGCTGCTGTTCAAGCGGCTGACGCGCCAGGCCGCGCAGCAAAGCGGCATGCATGCGACCTTCATGGCCAAGCCGATCGCGGCGCAGGCGGGAAGCTCGATGCATCTGCACATGTCGGTCATCGACGAGGCTGGCAGGACGCTGTTTGCCGGCAGCGACGATGCCGACACCGCAATGTTCGGCCACTTCATCGGCGGCCTGCAGAAATATGTCCCGGAAATCATGCCGCTGTTTGCGCCCAATGTGAACTCGTTCCGCCGCATAAGGCCGAACCACAGCGCGCCGGCCAACATCGAATGGTCGCATGACAACCGTTCCTGCGGCCTGCGCGTGCCGGCCGGGGGCCGCGCGGCGCGGCGGGTGGAGAACCGGCTTCCGGGTGCGGATTCCAATCCTTACCTGGCGATCGCCGGCTCGCTGCTTGCCGGCTATCTTGGCGTCGAACAGAAACTGGCGCGCTCGGCCGAAGCGTCGGGCAATGCCTACAAGATCAAGAGCACGCTGCCGAAAACGATGGAGGAGGCGCTCGACCGTTTCGAGGCTTGCGGCCCGGTGCGAGAGTTGCTCGGCGAGGATTTCTTCCAGACCTATCTGCGCGTCAAGAGCGTGGAGCTCGATCTGTTCCAGGGCGTGGTGACGAGCTGGGAACGCGACCACCTTCTGCTGAAGGTGTGATCATGGCTTCCAGTTCAACGGGTTTCAATTCGGGCCTCGACATCGCCAAATCCTATTATGTCGCCACCGCCAAACCGGCGCCGGACCATCAGGCGCTTGTCGGCGATGTCGAAGCCGACCTGGTGGTCGTCGGTGGCGGCTGCACCGGCCTGTCAGCCGCCCTTCACGCCGCCGAGCGCGGCGTGAAAGTGGTGCTGCTCGAAGGCGGCAAGATCGGCTGGGGCGCGTCGGGCCGCAATGGCGGCCAGATGATCCCCGGCCTGCGCAAGGGCGCCAAGGGCCTGGTCAAACTCTACGGGCCGGAGCGGGCAAAGGTGCTGTTCGATCTTGCCTTCGAGGCACGCGGGCTGGTGCTCGATATTATTGAGCGCCACGCCATCGATTGCGATCTCAGGCTGACCGGCCATCTGGTCGGCGCGGTCAACGGCTCCGACCTCAGGGATCTCGAGGAAGAGGCCGAGTGTCTGGCCACGGTGATGAAATTTCCGCATGCCGAGATCCTGTCGGCGGCGGAAGCCCGCGCCAAGGTCGACACGTCATATCATGGCGCGATGTACGAGCCGCTCGGCGGCCACATGCACCCGCTCAATTACACGCTCGGCCTTGCCCGTGCGGCAGTTGCGGCCGGCGTCATCATCCATGAGAATTCGGTGGCGGTGAAACTGGAGCGCGAGCCTTCGATCCGGGTCTCGACGGCAAAGGGATCGGTTCGGGCCAGACATGTCGTGCTGGCGGGGGACGCGCTGTTCAATGGGCTGGAGCCGCGCGTCAACAGCCGCATCATGCCGGTCGGCAACTACATCGTCGCCACCGAGCCGCTGGAGGGCAAGCGCTATGTCATCCCGGCCAATGTCGCGGTGTCCGACACCCGCTTCGTCGTCAACTACTACCGCATGTCGGCGGATGGACGCCTGCTGTTCGGTGGCGGCGAACGCTACACGCCGTCACCGCCGGCCGATATCGCCGGCTTCGTGCGGCCGCATATGGAAAAGACCTTTCCGCAGCTCAAGGACTGCCGCATCGATCATGCCTGGGGTGGGCTGGTGTCGGTGACGACGTCGCGGCTGCCGCATGTCGGGCACTATGGCGAGGTCTATTTCGCGCATGGCTATTCCGGCAAGGGCGTCATCCTGTCGACGCTGTCCGGCAAACTGCTTGCCGAAGCGATCACCGGCGATGCCTCGCGGCTCGATCTGTTCTCGACGCTGACCCCGATGCCGTTCCCGGGCGGCACGGCGCTGCGCGGTCCGCTCTACGTGCTGGGCATGCTTTGGTACGCGATGAGGGATCGCATCAAGCATTGAGAGAATCGTCTTTGTCACCCATCGCTCAAGGAATGATGGACCTGATCTAGTAGACGCCAACTCCCGACGTTGGCGCTGCCCCTCACCTGCCTGCCGGCATCCTCTCCCCGTAAACGGGGCGAGGGACGCTGCCATCGCTGCTTTCGCCAATTGTCTGCGGTGCAGAAAAGATGCCAGCGTTGCGGCCAGCGTCTTTCGCCCCGTTTACCGGGAGAAATGCCCGGCAGGGCAATGAGGGGCGGCGCTGGCGGTTGAAGAGTTTTCGGGCGATTTGATTAGACGACGAAGAAATCCTCGATGCGCTGCTTTGCCTCCAGCAGCACCGGCAGGATTTCTCGCTCCATCTCCGCGACCGAAAATCGCGCCGACTGGGTCGAGACGTTGATGGCCGCGACGGTGCGCTCTGCCCGGTCGCGGATTGGCACGGCGATGGAGCGCAGGCCGAGTTCCAGCTCCTCATCGACGATAGCAAAGCCGTCGGCCTTCGCCTTGGCGATGGCGTTGGCTAACAAACGCCTGTCGGTGATCGTCTTCGGCGTCCGTCTCTCGATCGTCGCTTGGCCGAGGAATGCGTCCAATTCCTGGGGCGCCAGGCCGGCAAGCAGGATGCGTCCCATCGAGGTGCAGTAGGCCGGCAGCCTGGTGCCGACGTCGAGCGACACGCTGAGGATGCGGCGGCCGGGAATGCGGGCGACATAGACGACATCCTCACCCGACAGGATGGCCGCCGAGCAGGCCTCGTTCAGTTGTGCTGCCACAGAGCGCATGATGGGCGCGGCGAAGGCCCATAGCGAGGCGCCGCCGAGCCAGGTGCGGGCAACCGTCAGCAGGCGCGGCGACAGCGAGAACACGCGGCCGGCCTGTGTTGCATAGCCGGTGGCGGTGAGTGTCAGCAGGAAGCGGCGGGCGCCGGCGCGGGTGAGGCCCGCTTCCTCCGCCATTTCTGTCAGCGTCATGCCCGAGGGATGGCGGGCCAGGATCTCCATGACGGCGAGGCCGCGCTCGAGCGAGCCGACATGATCACGGGAAACAGCCGCTTCGTCCATCTTGTCTCCGCGGAACGGCATCGGCGTCAGGATTGACTCCTCGCCCTCGCTCAGCGTAGAAAGTATCGCATACAAAACATATGTTCGCAATACGAACTTTCTGAAAACCCGGAGCCGATGCGATGGTCAAGTTCCTGCCGCTCAAACAGGCCGTGGCCGAGAATTTGAAAGATGGCGACTCCGTCGCCTTCGAAGGCTTCACCCATCTGATCCCGACGGCGGCGGCGCATGAGGCGATCCGCCAGGGTTTTCGCGACCTGACCCTGATCCGCATGACGCCGGACCTGATCTACGACCAGATGATCGGCATGGGCATGGCGAAGAAAATCGTCTTCTCCTATGTCGGCAATCCCGGCGTCGGCCTGCTGCGGCGCGCCCGCGATGCCATCGAGAACGGCTTTCCGCGCTCACTCGAAATCGAGGAGCACAGCCATGCCGGCATGGCCAATGCCTATGAAGCGGGTGCTGCCGGCCTGCCCTGCGCGGTGTTTCGCGGCTATCGCGGTGCTGGCCTCGCGGCGGTCAACCCGAACATCAAGTCGGTGACCTGTCCGTTCACCGGCGAGGTGCTGGCCGCTGTCCCTTCGATCCGGCCTGACGTCACCTTCATCCATGCCCAGAAGGCCGACAGGAAAGGCAATGTGCTGGTCGAGGGCATCATCGGCATTCAGAAGGAAGCGGTGCTGGCGGCCAAACGCGCTGTGGTGACCGTCGAGGAAGTCGTCGACAATTTCGACGATCTGCACCCCAATCTGACCGTGCTGCCGCGCTGGACGATCGCGGCGATATCGGTCGTGCCCGGCGGCTCGCATCCGTCCTACGCGCACGGCTACTATGCGCGCGACAATGCGGCCTATCTCGAATGGGACGAGATCGCCGCCGACCGTGACAAATTCCAGGCGTGGATGCAGGCCAATGTCATCGAGAAGAGCGCCGATGATTTCGAGTCCAGGGTCGAGCATCTGAGGAAAGCGGCGTGAGCGACAATCCGGGATTCACCCCCAACGAGATGATGACCATCGCCGCCAGCCGCGCGCTGCGCAACGACGATGTCTGCTTCGTCGGCATCGGCGCGCCATCGGCCGCCTGCAATGTGGCGCGGCTGACGCATGCGCCTGACATCACCCTGATTTACGAGAGCGGCACGATCGGCACCGCGCCTGACGTGCTGCCGCTGTCGATCGGCGACGGCGAATTGTGCGAGACCGCTATCACCACCGTCGCGGTGCCTGAGATGTTCCGCTACTGGCTGCAGGGCGGCCGCATCTCGATCGGCTTCCTCGGTGCGGCGCAGCTCGACAAATTCGGCAACATCAACACCACCATCATCGGCGACTATTTCCATCCCAAGACCCGGCTGCCGGGCGGCGGCGGCGCGCCGGAGATCGCGACGTCGTCGAAGGAGATCTACATCACCATGGCGCAGACCAAGCGCGGCATGGTCGAGAAGATCGACTTCTTCACCTCCTTCGGCCATGGCGAGGGTGCTGACCATCGAAAACGGCTTGGCATCGACACCGCCGGCCCGACGCTGCTGATCACCGATCTCGCCATCTGGAAGCCGGATCCGGTGAGCAAGGAATTCACGGTCGTGTCGCTGCATCCAGGCGTCACGCGCCAGCAGGTGACGGACACCTGTGGCTGGGCGGTTAAGTTCGCGGAGGCGCTTGACGAAACACCGGCGCCAAGCGAACTCGAACTCAAGACATTGCGCGACCTGCAGGCCCGCACCAAGGCGGCGCATGAGGGAACCGGAAAAGCAAAGGCTGCATGACATGGCCGAGGCCTATATCTGCGACTACATCCGCACACCGATCGGCCGCTTCGGCGGTTCGCTGTCTTCGGTACGATCAGACGATCTTGGCGCGATACCGCTGAGGGCATTGGTCGAGCGTAATCCCGGCATCGACTGGCAGGCTGTCGACGACGTCGTCTATGGCTGTGCCAACCAGGCCGGCGAGGACAACCGCAACGTGGCGCGCATGGCGCTGCTGCTGGCAGGCTTGCCGAAGGAGATTCCGGGCTCGACTGTCAATCGCCTTTGCGGCTCCGGCATGGATGCGCTGACCATTGCCGCGCGCGCCATCAAGGCGGGCGAAGCGGAATTGATGATCGCGGGCGGCGTCGAATCGATGAGCCGCGCGCCCTTCGTCATGCCCAAGGCCGACACGGCGTTCTCGCGCAATGCCGAGATCTACGACACCACCATCGGCTGGCGCTTCGTCAATCCGCTGATGAAGAAGCAGTATGGCGTCGATTCGATGCCGGAAACCGGCGAGAACGTCGCCGAGGATTTTTCGGTGTCGCGTGCTGACCAAGACGCCTTTGCCGTACGCAGCCAGGAGAAGGCGGTCGCGGCCCAAGCCAATGGAAGGCTGGCGAAGGAGATCACCTCAGTGACCATCCCGCAGCGCAAGGGCGATGCGATCATTGTCAGCAAGGATGAACACCCCCGCGCTGGCTCAACGGTCGAGGCGCTGGCCAAGCTGCCGACGCCGTTCCGCCAGGGCGGCACGGTGACGGCGGGTAATGCCTCCGGCGTCAATGACGGGGCGGCGGCGCTGATCGTCGCTTCCGAGGCGGCGGTGAAGACATATGGCCTGACCCCGATCGCCCGCATTCTCGGCGGGGCCGCCGTAGGTGTGGCGCCGCGCATCATGGGCATCGGCCCGGCGCCGGCGACGCAAAAACTCTGCGCGCGGCTTGGCCTGACGCCAAAACAGTTCGATGTCATCGAGCTCAACGAAGCCTTTGCCTCGCAAGGCATAGCCGTGCTGCGCCAGCTTGGCATTGCCGAGGATGCGGAACACGTCAACCCGAATGGCGGCGCCATCGCGCTTGGCCATCCCCTGGGCATGTCGGGTGCCCGTATCTCCGGCACGGCGGCGCTGGAGCTGCGCGAACGTGGCGGCCGTTATGCGCTTGCCACGATGTGCATCGGTGTAGGCCAGGGCATCGCGATCGCGCTGGAACGGGTTTGATCGGCGGCCCTTGCTTGGCCGGCTAAGATCAAGAATCCGGTGCGCGGTTCAAATTTGACCACGTGGACAAAAGTCTGGCGTCGTTCCATACTTCCCCGTCTGACATTTTCACGAACAGCCGGCTCGACACGGCTGTCGAACAGAGGGGAATGCAATGGAAAACCGGAACAATAAATCGCAGATAAAACGCGAAGGGCTTTCGCGACGCAATGTGCTGGAGCTGGGCGCGCTTGGTTTGGCAGCTGCGATGCTGCCGGGCGCCGCTTTCGCGGCGGACAAGAAGCTGAAGGTGGCGGCGATCTTCGCCACGCCGATCGAGGAGCCGTGGGACGACCAGATCCATGTCGCCTTGCAGAGGGCCGAGAAGGAACTCGGCATCGAATACAAATGGTCCGAGAAGGTGCAGACCGCCGATTTCAGCCGCGTCATGCGCGAATATGCGCAAGGCGGCTATGAGCTGGTGCTGGGCGATGCCTTCGCCGCCGAGCGTGAATCGCGCCGCACAGCCAAGCAATTCCCGAAGACCGCCTGGCTGTTCGGCTCCGGCGCCGGCCCGGCGGAACCCAATTTCGGCGTCTTCGACAACTGGATCCACGAGCCGGCCTATCTCTCCGGATTGATCGCCGGCAAGATGTCGAAGTCGGGCACGATCGGCGCCGTCGCGGCGATGGGCATTCCGGAAGTCAACCGGCTGGTCAACGCCTTCTTCGCCGGCGCCAGGGAGGTCAATCCCAACATCAAGAAGAAGGTCGCCTTCATCGGTTCCTTCTTCGATCCGCCCAAGGCCAAGGAAGCGGCGCTCGCGCAGATCGACGCCGGTGTCGACGTCATCTATGCCGAGCGCTTCGGCGTCATCGAAGCCGCGGTGGACAAGAAGATCCTTGCCATCTCCAACATGTCCGACCAGTCGAGCCTCGGCCCCGACACGGTCATCACCGGCCCGGTCTGGGACATGTATCCGACGGTCGAGCAGGCGATCAAACTGGTCAGGGCCGGCGTCTTCACCGCGCAGGACTATGGCGACTTCTCGCGCATGGCCAAGGGTGGCTCGCATCTGGCGCCCTACCCCTACCACAAGTTCGACAAGACGCTGCCGGCGGACGTCAAGGAGCTGGTCGAGAAGAAGAAGGCCGAGATCCTCGAAGGCAATTTCCGGGTGGATGTGGACGAGAATACGCCGGTTTCGGATTGACGCTCTGGCTTTTGGGGTTGGTGCTAGGCGCCCCCCCTCTGTCCTGCCGGACATCTCCCCCTCAAGGGGGGAGATTGGCGGCTTTGTCGGCGGCACTCCTGCTTCG
>NZ_RZTC01000154.1:0-11546 GCF_004023165.1 Mesorhizobium sp. M7A.F.Ca.MR.176.00.0.0
AGATCAAGTGCTATGCCGAAAAGGAAATGGACATCATTGGCGTGCAGCGCGAGGCTGGAAAGCCCGCGATGGTGCTCATGGCCGACAAGGGTCGCTATGCTGGCGGCGCTTTCGTTGCCTTTAAAGCCGACAAGCGTCAGCGACTATGGGATCGCGTGCAAGGGAAGGTCGGCGGACCAGTGCCCATCGGTCTAAAGAGAGAAAAGGCCGAATGGCTCAAGCCTGGTCTGGTCGGTCGCGTGCGGTTCCTGAAGGGCGAGGAGAAGCTTCGCCATGCGAAGCTGCTGGACTACCGGGAGGAATAATTCTTGGGCTGCTGGCAATGAGCGCCCACGTTGCGGAACAGAACCGTGTGGCTGGCGTTGTGCCGACATCTGCACGTCGGCGTCATGTCTTGGGCAATTTCACCGGCTCGTCGCACTGCGACGCTGCGGCGATCAGGAGGAAAAATCATGACGCCCGACGTGACAAATCGCGGAGGCTACGAGCAGCCTAGACACATCGTGCTTTGTTGCTGGATTGCCGTTGTGCCCGTAGCTATAGGTCTCGTCGTTTGGTCACTCCTTGTGACCAACGGGTCGGCGTGGTCACCGTCACCCAAAAAATGATCGTGCCGACCTGGCCATGGACCGATGCCATGTGAGATTGCGTGGATGATCGTTGCTTTAGTCAAGCGCAATGTAGCGTTGAGCGGAAACGAAGTAGGCCCGCCACTGAGGACACAAACAGCGGCGGGCCTTGCTTTGAGACCTGGCCCGGGGAGCCAAGCTGCAAACCCAACTTCGATTTCAGAAACAGGTTCCAGGCCTGCAGAAAAAACTTAACGCTTGCTGGCATTGCATAGGCCCGCCACCGGGTCTCGGAACCAGAGGCGGGCCCTCGCACCCGAGCTTGGTCGTTTCAAGGAGGGAGTCGTCCTCACCAAGCACATCCCGAACTTCGACTGCAGATGCATGTTCCTCAGGTCAGTGCAGAGACCAGCTTTGCAACTAGCGAAAGCTCGGCATCATGGCGAACAACGGCACCCTTCAATGACGGCCGGGTAGGTTGAGCTCTATCCAGGCTGGCGCATGATCACTCGGTTTTTCCCAGCCGCGCAAATCAGCGTCCACCCCGGCATCACGTAACCTGGACGAAAGTGACGGGGTGACGAGGAGATGGTCCATGCGCAGGCCGGAACTCCTGTCGAAACCGCCACGATACGAAAAGTTCCAATACGTATAGATGCCCTTCTCCGGATGGATACGGCGGACACCATCGATCCAGCCATAACCAAGCATTTCGGCGTAAGCTTGCCGGCTCTCCGGAAAGTAGACCGCGTCGCCTAGCCAACGTCCTGGCACCGCGGCATCGATCGGCGTTGGCACGACATTATAGTCGCCGCACAGAACGCACGGGGATCCTTCCCTGAGCAGTACCTGGCTGTAACTGATCAGACGATCGAACCATCGGAGCTTGTAGTCGAATTTCGGGCCAGGCGCTGGATTGCCGTTGGGCAGGTACAGACAGCCGATCACGATCCCATCCACCTCCACCTCGATATACCGGCTGTGAGTATCGTCAGGATCACCCGGGAGGCCACGCCGACGCTCCAGCGGCTCTTTCCCTCGGACGAGTACAGCTACACCGTTATAAGACTTCTGCCCATGCCAGACGGCACCGTAACCGGCGTTCCTGATGGCTTCGGCGGGAAATTTCTCATCCGAGGTCTTCAACTCCTGAAGGCATACGATGTCATAGTTGGTCTGACCTAGCCATCTGATGAGCACCGGCAGGCGACCGTTCACGCCATTCAAATTGAAGGTCGCGATGCGGGTCATTGCATTATGCCGGCGGCGGGGTTGTCAGTCTTGCAGGCAGCCTCGCCAGTAACCGCCGCTCCTTTTCTATACCGGCGCAAATCTCGCGCCTGGGCTGGCGACCGATGTGTCTCGATGCCATGTTTTACCTCCTGCGCCCTTCCCCTCTTCTGGCACGCGACCGATCGTTTTGGGGAGGCTCGCCCGCAGCCGCTATCTCGTTCGATTTAGACGGTGTTGTCCTCTCAGCTCCTTAACCGCGGTACGGGGGGAAAGTTTCACTACAGCTTTGGCATTTCGCGTGGGTTCAGGGGTCCGGAGGCTTGCTAGGCAGATGAACCTTTAGGGCCGTCACTGCGTTCCCTGCGACAAAACGCGAACGATGCATTGTGATGAATTACAACCCACGTCCCGGGCCGCAGAAGCAGGAGGCAAGTGGCGCCGAAGCCCGCTTTTCCTTCGATCGAATGGCGGTCGAGCGGTTTCAGCAAGCTTTTCCGCGCGCGAGATGGAGTGACGAGCGCAAGAGCTGGTTCGTACCCGGCACGACGGCAGCCCGGCGGATTGAACGCTGGCTAGCGCAAGAGGCAGCGCTACGGACGCCCCACGACGACAGCAAGGGACGAGATGCCTTCGCCTTGATCCAATATCGAGCCAATATCTGGAGATTGCGGACGACCTGCGCATTCGTACGCCCTACTCGAGGACAGTGCTTGAAGAGTTGCGCGCCGTCCCGTGGTGGAGTTGGGACGACGAATTGCGGGCCTGGAGAGTTCCATTTCGCTCATATGACGAGCTCCGGCGCCGGTGGCCAAGCATCGAAAAAGCTGCTCACCATGCCGAGCCGGAGGAAAGGAAACGGCGACGTGTGGACGCCAGAAATACTCAAACCTACAGAGCCTCGCGCCAACTGGCTGCTGAACGCCGGCGTCACCGCTATCCGTTGCCAACTCACGATCAACCTCGCCTGGGACGCGCTGTCGCAACCGAGCTCTACGGGGTCGTTGTCTTCACTAACATTTCCGGTGAAGTGGTCGCGCCATCAGACGCAACTTCCCTTTATCCTCACGCAATGGCTTCGTACGGCGAGTTCGTTTGGGGCAGATGGCGCTCGGCTACGCTGGTTGAACTTGTAAGGACATGGCCCGCAAGGGTGGCCGCTGGCCCGACCGAACGCCTGAGGGGTTGGTGGTGGCCAACACTTGCCGAGCTTAGAGTTGCCCGTCGAAAAGCCCGCAGTCGAGAGCGCATTAGGCGAAGTCGCAGCTGGCAGATGTGACGCTCGCATCCGGCCGTGCGGCTGCCACGAAGGTCGCTAATCGGGCTCTCCCTCGAGCGGACCTCAGTCAGGTTTATGGCAGCAAGATGTCGCCGCGTTGAATCATCGGCGTGAGTTTCGGCAGAGCGTCATTCAGCCCCCCGCTCAAGCGTCAGCTTCACCAGTGTCACTCCGGCCGAGCTATCTCCGAAGGAACGGGGCGCCATGAAAGCCGTTGGATGCTTTTCAGCGAGAAGTCGTCATGCACCTCTTCCAAATCCTGCTTCCTCGCGCGGACAATGACGGCCGGCCATTTGAGCGGGAAGATTTCGATCGGGTCAAGGAAGAGCTGGCTGCCCGGTTCGATGGCGTCACTGCCTACCTTCAGGCGCCAGCGGAGGGGTTGTGGCGAAAGGGTGCCGACTCCGCCATCGACGAAATTGTCATCTTCGAGGTCATGGCGGAAGAAGTCGACTTGTCCGATTGGTGCGCCCGCCGCTCCGAACTGGAGCGCCGTTTCCGGCAAGACAGGGTAATCATCCGTTACATACCGATGGCATTGGTCTAGCGCGACACCGTCGTCGCGTTCGCGATCCTCGCGTTCAGCGAGATATTTTGAACGATGAAGTGTGTCCAGGTGGGAAAGCGCCCCGCCGGTTGAAATGTTGGTGTTCAAGACCGGACCGGGAGTTTCAGTCTGCGCCGCTGTGGGATTGTGCGTGTGATCTCTTGGACCAATCTGAGGCGGTTCCGGTCCGGCGCGACAAAGGACGGATGGCGGGACCGTTGAGAACGGCTCCATCCGGCGCGAACTGGGAGCCATGGCAGGGGCAGTCCCAGCACTGCTCGGTCGAATTCCAATGGACGATGCAGCCGAGATGCGTGCAACTGGCGGAATGCATGTGCATTCCACCGTTTTGGTCACGGCACACGGCGAGTTTTCTCAAACCATCGCGGAGAATACCGCCCTGACCGGGTTCCAGATCGGCGGCTGATTTGATCTCGCCGGGCAACAGATACTCCGCGAAATTCTTCAACGCCGTCAGATTCTCGCTAACGTAGTTCGCCAATGCCAAGGGAGGCTTGCGATCGGGGGCATAAACCTCCTCCCACACACTGGACCCACCGACGACAAGGTCCCGGATGAGCAGGCCAGCCAACGCTCCGTGGGTGATTCCTTGTCCTGAATCCCCGGTAGCGATAAAGACGTTCTTGCTGCAAGGATTGCGGCCGATGAATCCGCAATAATCGATCGTGTCGAGAACCTGGCCAGACCAACGCGCTGCTTCCTCGCCCAGTTCCGGGACAAGGGCGCGGATCCAGGCGTCCAATGCATCGAAACGCGCCGAGCCGTCATCGGCTTCGCCAGATTTATGATCACGACCGCCCGCAATTAGATAGTCGATGTCACCCTCCCCGGGTTGGAGACGAACGTAGTAGTAGGGATCGTCCATATCCCAATAGAGCGCGTCCGGAAGAGTTGCTTTGGGCAGCTCGAATGCCATCGCATAGGTCCGATAGGGCGCCATCTTGCTGTGGATGGCCACCACCGTATTGACCGGCGAGTTTGTGGCAAACACGGCGTTATCGGCGGTGATGGTTGCGCCCCCTTCGACGCGAAGGCGGATCTGTTCACCCTCCTCGATCTCGGTGACGGCACTTTCGGCAAAAGCCTTGCCTCCGCGCTCCCGGAAATCGTCAAGCAGGGCACGAAGATATTTCAGAGGGTGAAACGTGGCCTGATCGGGATAGCGTAGCACCGGCGCCGCCTCATGGCCTTTCAACGGAACGCCGCGGCCGTGGTCTGCGATTGCACCAACCTTGCCAGCCGCTTCATACTCTTCATCACATTGCTTGGTGGCTTCATTTTCGTCCATCCAGGCTGCGGGAAAAAGAAATCCGTCGAGCCGACGAAAGTCGCAGTCTATTTCAAGATCGCTGACGTGTTCCTCGATCCGGTCGACAGCGGCTTGCTGGCTCTCTTGAAAACCTCGAGCGAGATCCTCGCCGCGGATTTTGACGAGTTCGCTTAGGCCGTCGTCGCAGATCGGGGCCAAGTGGGCGGTCGTGCGGCAAGTCATCCCACCGAGCAGCCGCCCCCTGTCAACCAGCACCACTGACTGTCCCGCCAGCGCAAGTTCGTAGGCAATAGAAACGCCGGCCATGCCCGCCCCCACCACCGCCACATCGCATCGCACATCCTGTTCCAGTTGCGGGGCCGAGGGCAACTCCGTGTCCTTCATCCAAAAAGATTTCGTGGCTTCGTCACTGACGTTCATCGCTGCTTCCAACCTGGCTGCGCGTCTAACGGTCGGAACTGCATTTTGATCCGAAATGTGCAAACGAATCCAAATTGTTTGCTCCCTTGCGCGGAAATGGGACTACCAACGGGGTAGACCGTCGCAGATCGTGATGGCCGACATCGGCTAGGACAAAGCGTCTCGTTGGCCGCGACAAGAGGTCGTTTAAGGAGCCTGACGATGTCGGGCGCTCGCTCCCAGGGGGTTCGTCGAGCCGATCATGGCTCAGGACGAAGCCACCGGGAAAGCCGCAGCCGCCGATCATTGAGATTCAGATTCAGCCCTGTGGCTCGCTGCGCGTGGACGGCTTCGACATGGCCCCAAATCTGCGAGGACAGAAGTCTGGTCATGTCTCGGGCAATCCGAGCGCCTTTCCCACATCGCGGATGGTACCCTTGGTACCTATTGCATGACGATCTCGCGCCGCTCGTTGCTCAACCTTCGAACAGGAGATTGCTGCGTTCGGGATCAATGGAGGTGATGCCGAGCACGTAACACACGGCGGAATTGGCGGCCGAGCCGCGGCCCTGGCACAGAATGTCCTGGCTGCGGGCGATACGAACGATCGAGTTCACGGCCAAAAATACGGCGCGTAGACTGGAAAAAGACGGCTGACCTGCTCGGCTTCGGGCCGGCGTTGCCTTTTCGGTTTTGCAGCAGCAAGACAGTCCATCACGCCCTACATCGTAGAAGATGCCGCAAGTCTTCCGAATGCGGGGAAAGGCGGTAGCGCTCTCCCGTACCAATCCCCGATGGGCAAAGAGCCTTTCCCATTTGCACGCCGCAGCCGCCGACTACACCCCGAGCCGAACGCAGGCCCTTCACTGCGCCAAGAAAGTCCGCCTACGCATTAGGCACGGTACATTTCTGGTCTTGCAGAAAGGCGAAGCATTGAGGCGATATTCGCCCACGCTTCAACCAATCACCGTGCACCGGATTGAGCGAGCGCTCGATCGCGTGGCCGAGATAATCGTCGGGCGCGACGACCAAGGCGAGATATGGCTCCCGCTGTACGACTATCTTGAACGCGCCCTGCAGGATTATCGAGCGAAGGAGGAACGCCTCGCCGCAGTGCGCCAGCGTGTCATACGATCCCAGGATCGAACGGCAACACGATCTTCATAAGTTCCTCTTGCCACATCTTCATGTCGCCGCCCTCGCCGTATTTCGGACGGTCGATCGTGTGGCCCATCAGCATGCGCCGAAGCTCCTCGTCCAGCCTACCGTTCTTCATGCGGTCTTCGAATGAATGGCGCAGTGAATAGACAGTGTGATTGTCAGTCGGGAACAAATTGTGCTCTTGAAGTGCTTGTTGAGCAGGGCTGACAGCGACGCCTCGCGATCCTTGTACCGCGGGAAGCCGTTGGGATGCTTTTTGAACACCTCAAGCGCCACGCCGACCAGCGGTATCTTGCGCACCGACGAGGCGGTCTTGATCTCTCGTGGATCGTCGGGATCGTCACGCGGCTCGACTGAAATGTGCGGCACCTCGTGGTCAACATGGATGACACCGGTATGCAGGTTCGCGAGTTCGCTCGGCCGGGCTCCTGTCTCAGCGAAGGCAAGCACGATTCCCCTCGCCTCATCATTGAGTGTCGCAAGCGCGCCAGGCGCAAATATCTTGTCGCGAATCCAGTCGGTCGGGAACGGCGGTCGACTGCGTTTCGACTTGTCGGCGAATGACAGATCGGCGAACGGATTCTTCTGTTCGGGGAAACCTAGATGGCGAAAGTAGTCGGCGTAGAGGGTCCGAAGATTGCCCATGTTTCGGTTGCCTGTCGACGCTGAACGGTCTGCTCTCCCTTTCTCAGGCGCAATTCGATCCAGCCAATATTTGTGTACCACTCGCGCGTCGTCGCGCGTTATCTCGCTCATAGGCTTGTCGCCGACCATGCCGATAAACACCTCGACCTCATTTCGCGCTTTGCTTTCCAGCGCTTCTTCTGGTCAGGGCTTTTTGTGCGGATTTCGTCGCGGGCAATCTCGTTGAAGTATAGCTTCAGCGCTTCCGATATCTTGTCGTCAGGGCGAGCGACCGCCCCGCCGACCGCATCGACAGATGGTGATTTGGCAGGCTCGCCTATCGTGCTCTCTACCCGCTGCAGGATGGTATCGAGGGGCTCGGCGACCAGGATCTCGGCGAGCGGTCGATAGACGAATCCCAAGGACTCGGCGCGCTTGATGGCTTGTTGGTATCGGATACGCGCCGCCTGTGGATTTTCACCCAGCATCAACGAAGCCCATAAAGCATTGTCAGCAGCCTCATGGAGATCTCGGGCGGTGCGCGCCTTTATCCGGTCTGCGGTGTCGAGGGCGCGGCGCACGAACACGCGACGCTCGTCGAGGTCCCTGACCTCTCTGGGCAGACGACGGTAGTAATGGAAATGATCGCCTCTCCGTTGCACAATATGTAACACAAAATAGGAAATAGCCGCAAGACCGATCCCCAGATGTTACAAATTCTATAACAGACTCAATGATTTAGCGGAAAATCCAGTGGTACCGTTGGCTGGGATCGAACCAGCGACCTCCGGATCCACAATCCGGCGCTCTAACCATCTGAGCTACAACGGCACGTTGCCTGAGCGGATCGAAACAGAAACTCATCCGCCCGCTCTGTCGTTCGGCGATGCGTCCTTACGGGCTTATGGATTCTAATTCAAGGCTTTTGGAAAGCAAAGGTCACTTCCCCACATCGACGCGGCATTTGCCCAGCAAGAAGGCGCAGGCAAGGGCCGGGCGACGGACAAAGAAAAAGGCCGGCGGGAGGAGGTGCCGGCCTTTTCCTGTTACGAGCCAGCGGGAGGAGGTGCTGGCTGGTCACCCCGGGGAGCAGAGGGAGGAGGTTCCACTCACCGGGTATTCCTTGATGGCTGCTATCATACACCTGATCGTTTTTAAGAAAATGCGACCTTTTGTTGCATCTTCAGATCATGCGCAAATGTTAGGCAACCTTGATTTCCTTCATCGCCTTCTCGAAGGCGGTCTTGATCGGCTTGGAGACGTCCTCGGCCGCCTTGGAGGCAACGGCCTGGAAGTCCTTGGCCTGCTCGACGGTCGATTCGACGCGCTTGCGCAGGAAGGCGGTCTGCAGCTCGACGACTTCCGACAGCGACTTGGCGCCGATCAGGGCTTCGAGGTGGGAAAAGCCGGCCTCGGCATTGGCACGCAAAGCGGAGATGGTCTTGAGCGACAGGTCGTTGGAAACGGTCTTGGCGGTCTCGTAGGTCGACTCCAGAGCCTTCTGGGTCTCCTCGGCGCCGGTCTTCAGCTTGGCATAGGCCTCTTTCGACTGCTCAACGCCCTTTTCGGCGAAGGCGCGCATCTGGTCGGTGGCCTTGGAAGCGTCGAAGCTCGGGAATTCAACGTTTTCGATCGTCTCGGCGGTCTTGGTCCTGGACATTTTCCATCCTTTTCAGCGGCAGCGGCTTTGACAGAAAGCCGTCTCGTTCCTGTATGATGGCAATATAAAGGCAAATTTTGTGCGTTGCAATATCTTTGTTGCAGTGCACCATAAATTTCTTTTGAGCCGTTAACCAAGAGCCCAGATTCAAGCCTTTGCACGTTCTGGCTTGTGGACCTTCGCGCCTCCGGCTTTTATTAACAAAGCGTTAACTGCAAAATCGCCGCTCCGTGAGGTCCGCCAAGCGCATGCCGTCCGAATATTCCTTCCTCGATGTCGCCGTGCTCGACGCGGTCCGCCAGCGCTTTGCGGCAGGCGACGCGATCGCGATCCTGTCGGCGGATCTGGAGCAGGTGATCTGGGCCAACGGGCCAGGAGCCGCGATGTTCGGTTATCCCGACATCGAGGCGATCATCGGCGCCTCGGCGCAGTTGCCCGTGATCGCCAGGCGCCAGATCATGGCGACCAGCGGATTTCCCGAGATTGGCAGTGACCGCGCCATCATGGTGCGGCTGGCGACCGGCATGACCAGCCGCGCCGTCGGCTTCCTGGCCAGTGCGGTGACCATGCCGGACGCCGAAAAGGCGATCATGCTGGCAGTGCCGGCGGCTCAGACCGGGTCACGCAGTGCCGGCGAAATCGCCGCGCGCGCCATTAGCGGCCTCACCGAGGATGGTCATTTCATCGCCTTTGTCGATGCCGGGGGCAACGTCGAGGCGGCCTCGGAAGGATTTTCGGCACTGGGCATCCTCCCGGAGACGCTGGCGGCACTGGTCGCCGACGTCGCAGCCGAGAGCGACCGCATCGTCAAGCGCCTTGTCCCCGGCGGCACGGCCTCCTACCCGGCAGGGCTGGCAAGATTGACCGAGGAGCGGCATCTGCTGGTGGTGATCGACGAGGACCAGCTCGACGACACAGCCCCTGCGGGCGAACATCCTACGCAAACCATTGCCGAGACGGCACCTGCTGGCGACGCGGCTTCCCAGCCGGAACAGGGTCGCGAGGCACCGGCCGACGAACCGAGCGCCTCGCAGCCGGCCGGCGACATCGCCGCATCGCAGCAGCATGAGATCGCCGATGCGATCGGACAGGCGCCGACGGCGGCCAACAGCGATCGGCCGGCAGCAGAGCGCATGCCCGCGCAGCACGACCATTGGTACTTCAACGCCGGCGAAGACGGAGGGCAACAGGCGCCGCGACCTGCCGCGTCCGGACCTGAAGCGCCTCAAGAGCCGGCCGCCCTGGAAGTCCAGTCCACGGCCACGCCGACGACCGTCTCGGCGATAGACCGCGCAGCGGCGCCGGTGCGTTTCGTCTGGCGCACCGATGCCGAAGGCAAGTTCAGCGCGCTGTCGCCGGAATTCGCCGACATCGTTGGCAAGCCGGCGGCCGACGTGATCGGCCGCCGCTTCAGGGATGTCGCCGCTACATTCGGCCTCGACCCCTCCGGCGAGATATCAGGGCTCCTCGAACGGCGCGATACCTGGTCCGGGCGCTCCGTGCTGTGGCCGGTCGTCGGCACCGATCTGAAGATACCGGTCGACCTGGCGGCGCTGCCTGTCTATGGCCGCAGCCGCGCCTTCGAGGGTTTCCGCGGCTTCGGCGTCGCCCGCGCCAGCGACGCGGTCGTCGATCCGGAGGCCATCGGCATGGCGCTGGTGCCCAATAGCCAGGCGCCGGCAACGCCGGAACCGCAAATCATCCAACCCGCGCCCGAACAGCCGAACGCCGAAGAGCCCAAGACCGAGGACACGCAGGCATCGGATCCGTTCAAGGGCGAGGTGCCGGCGTTGACCATCGTGCCGAAACAGGAGCGGCGCTTTGCCGATAAGGTGATCCGGCTCGCCGAACATCGCCAGCCTGCCAACGACAAGGGCCTGTCGACCCTGGAACGCAGCGCGTTCCGCGAAATCGGCGAGCGGCTGAAGAAGGATAGCGCTCCGGTCGGGCCGCCAGAGACCGAGACTGTGGAGGCATCGGCAGCGGAGACCGAGGCTCCGGTCAATGCGTCCGACGACCCGATGCGCACCGACGGCATCCCTGCGTCAGGGCCAGAGAACGAACCGGTCGAGGCATCCGATGTCGATGCCGAAGACGAGCGGGATCTGGCACGGCTTGACGGTCACGCGGACGAAGCCCCTCGTGACGCCCGCTCGGGGGTGAATGTGACGGGCTCGTTGCTCGACTATGCCGGCCAAGATGACGAACGTGGCCCCGTGGCGGCGGAACCAGAGAACACAGCTGCCGTTTCGCCCGGCGAAGAGCCTGAAGCCACTGACGCGACACATGATAGCCTCGATGACGACAGCATGACGTCGGCGGATTTTCGCGATGCCGAAGACAATGAGGATTGGGCGCAGCCCGACGAGGAAGCCGCGTCGCCCGACGAGCAGACGGTTGGCGAGGAAACCGCAGGCGACTCTGCGGAAATACCCCTCGAGCGCCCTCGCCTGCAGGTTCCGCCGCTCAAGGCCGAAGGGTTCGTGCCGTCGGCGTTTTCCGCCGGAGATGAACACAAGGCTCCGGACACGTCGCTGCTCGGCAAGCTGCCCGTGCCGCTGCTCATCCATTCCGGGGACCGGTTGCACTATGCGAATGAGGAATTCCTCAGCCTGACGGGTTACGAGGCGCTTGACGATCTGGCGGATGCCGGCGGCCTCGGCGCGTTGTTTGCCGACCCCTATGCCGACGACGGCGTTTCCGACGGCACCGATCGCGCGCTGCGGCTGAAAACGCGTGACGGACAGGAATTCCCGATCGAGGCCATTTTGCGCTCGGTCCCCTGG
>NZ_RZTC01000155.1:0-5537 GCF_004023165.1 Mesorhizobium sp. M7A.F.Ca.MR.176.00.0.0
CTTCCCGCTGGTTCGACGAGCGCATGCCGTTCGAGCTCGGCCTCGGGCATCCGCTGGAATATGCGATCTATTGGAGCCCCGTCGGCTTCATCTCGTCTTTGCTGGATGCCGGCTCGAATCCAAACTATCAGGATCACGGCGGGGTTCCGTCCATCATTGCAGCGCTGTCCACCGACCGCGCCGACCGGCTGGACATCGTGCGGGTGTTGATCGACGGCGGTGCCGACCCCAACATGCGGGGCGTCAACGACTGGACTCCGCTGCACTATTCGGTGGCCATCCGCAGTGTCGATGCGATCGGCCTGCTTTTGGCGGCGGGCGCCGACCCGGTGCTCGAAACCCGCATCGATGACTACAGGAACGTGATCGAGGAAGCCGAGATTGCCGGCTTTGAAGCCGGTGCCTCCTTGCTGCGCGATGCGATGGCCGGGCGCAACTCCGACAGACAGTAAGTTGGGGCGCTACGAACCACCGCCAGCAAATGCCAGGCTGACCTCAGACCTTCTTCAACCCCGCCTGGAAGCGCTTGCCGTTGGCAACGTAGTGCGCCGCCGAGCCGCGCAACCTTGCCACGGCCGCGTCGTCCAGCACCCTGACCGCCTTGGCAGGCGAGCCGACGATCAGCGAATTGTCCGGGAATTCCTTGCCTTCGGTGACCAGCGCACCGGCGCCAACCAGAGAATTCCTGCCGATTTTCGCGCCGTTCAGCACGATGGCGCCCATGCCGATCAGGCTGTTGTCGCCGATCGTGCAGCCATGCAGCAAGGCGCGGTGGCCGATCGTGCAGCCTTCCCCGATCGTCAGCGGGAAGCCGGGATCGGTGTGCATGACAGTATGTTCCTGCACGTTGGTATCGGCGCCGATGACGATGGGCTCATTGTCGCCACGGATGACGGCGCCAAACCAGAAGCCGGCATTGCGTCCGACCCTGACGTCGCCGATCAGCGTCGCATCGGGCGCGATCCAGTTCGAATCCGCATCGGCGAAGCTGGGCTCTGTTCCATCGATCGCATAAAGCGGCATTTCTGGTCTCCGAATCGTCTCAGCCTGACAGCTCGGACCCTAGGAGACGGACCGTCCATGAGGCAATGGCAAGCACGACGACGCCCAGCGCCAAGGTCCACGCAATTGCCGTGCAGCCGCAGGACATCAGCGCCAACGTTGAAATGCGGCGCTGACGCCGGGCATCGATGGCATCATTGACCAGCATGAAGGGTCCGGCACAGGCCGTGGCGAGCAGCGAGCGCAAGACATGTGACGGCGACACATAGGGTTCGGTGAAGGCGACCTTGCGGCCCGACACCAGTTCCATAGCCGATCCGGCCAGCCCGCAGGCCGTCAACCCGACGGCAAAAGCAAAGAGTGTGAGTTCCAGCGGTCCCATCTTAACTTTCCATTTACCATGAAATTGCACAGTCGTTCCACGCAGGCTGCAAGAGCCGTGCCGTACGATGTGTGCCGCCCAAGGACACTGGAGGCGGACGGACGGCCCGAGATCCGAGGACTGAGATGAAGCAGGCAGCGCTCGCCAACGAACTCACTGTGGTCGATTCTAGGCTGATGAAGCGGGTGCTCTACGGATTCGCGGCGCTGGCCCTGCTTTCAGCAGCGATCAGCCTTGCAGGCAAATGGTTCGGCCATTCGATCGCCATGGCCGGATACACCGACGACGCAACGATGCACCAGGTGGTGATCGGCAACAATGTCATCACGGTCCCGGCCAACGCCATCCGTTTCGCCCAGGCCCGGCGCGACGGCATCGCCTCGCGGCTCGACCTCTATCTGCGCTATCCCCAGATGGACGGCTACAGCGAGGCGGCGCGGGATGATTTCAACCATACGGGGACAGCCAAAAGCATCGTCTTTCTGGCCTTCGAACAGCAGATGATGTCGCGTGACATGAGTGGCCGCTTCGCGCCGATCTACAGCTCGTTGATCACCCAACCCGGCATTGTCGGGCCTGGCGGCACGATGATTTATGGTTTCAACGAGAAATCAGGCTATCTGAACGAGGTGCTGGTTGTCGGCAATCGCCCCGGCAAGGAGCCGTTCGTGGCCCGTTGCCTGAGCGGACCGAGTGCCGACCAATCGCTGGCGCCTTGCGAGCGCGACATCCAGGTCGGCGACGAGCTCAGCCTCACCTATCGCTTCCCAAGGGAGTTTCTGGGCGATTGGCAGGCGCTCGACGCGGCAATCGCCACTGAAGCCGGGCGCGTCCTGAAAACAGGACAGTAAGAAAGCCTCGGAAGGTGCGGCCGGCCGGCCGCATTCGAGGCGGAGCCGGCCGAGCGCAAAATCGCTGGCTCAGGCCAGATCGATGTCGAGGATCGCCATCGAGAAATTGTAATCGCCGTCGTCCTCGTCCTTGAAGACGATGCCGAGGAATTCGTCGCCGACATAGACCTCGGCCGAATCGTCCTTGCGCGGCCGTGCCTTGACCTCGAGCTTGGGGTTCTGGAAGACGCGCTTGAAATAGGCGTCCAGCTTTCTGATTTCGTCCGGCTTCAACAGTCTTCTCCGATCATCGGGCTTGCTCGTTCGAACGCGCTTCTGGCACGTCGACAATGGCGATGTAAAGGCAAGCGGCCTGATAAGGCGAGACAACCACCTACTCATGCCAGCGGCCGGAATCCGGCAGCAGGCGGCGGCCTCGTGAAAATCAGATGTCGAAGCTGACGACCTGATCCATCGTCTGCGACGGCAGAAGCTGGTCCATCTGGCGCGACGGCTGATCGCAGCCGGTCTCGCCGACGACGCGGGCCGGCACGCCGGCAACTGTCTTGTTGTGCGGCACAGGCGACAGCACCACCGAGCCGGCGGCAATCTTCGAGCAATGGCCGATTTCGATGTTGCCGAGGATCTTGGCGCCGGCGCCGATCAGCACGCCGTAGCGGATCTTGGGGTGGCGGTCGCCGCCGGCCTTGCCGGTGCCGCCCAGTGTCACGCCGTGCAGGATCGACACGTCATCCTCGATGACAGCGGTCTCGCCGACCACGAGGCCGGTGGCATGGTCGATGAAGATGCCCTTGCCGATGCGGGCGGCCGGGTTGATGTCGGTCTGGAACACCGAAGACGAGCGGCTCTGCAGGTAGAGCGCGAAATCCTTGCGCCCCTGATTCCACAGCCAATGCGCCAGCCGATGGGTCTGGATGGCGTGGAAACCCTTGAAATAGAGCACAGGCATGATGAAGCGATCGCAAGCCGGATCGCGATCATAATAGGCCTGGATGTCGACACGCACCGTCGTCGGCCACTCCTTGTCGTCGGCCAGCATGGACTTGAACGTCTGGCGGATGAGATCGGAGCCGATGTCCTGGTGCGCCAGCCGCTCGGCCAGCCGGTGAATGACTGCTTCCTCCAGGCTGTCCTGGTTGAGGATGGTCGAATAGAGGAATGCAGCGAGCAGCGGGTCGCGGTTGACAGCCTCCATGGCCTCGTCGCGGATCGAACGCCAGATCGGATCGACGGGCTTCAATGCGCTGTGTCGGGAAATGCTGATGCTGTTCATCGCCGTCTCGTCCTGCGTCCTGCCTGGCTTGCCTGTTGTGCTTGCCTGTTGCCTGGCCGCACATATAAGCCAGATGATAGCACGATTGAACTCAATTTTCCTTAGTGCTTTGTCAAATGGATTTGGTTCGCGGGAATTCAAGCAGCCATGGAAAACGAACCCTTGATCGACGACGCGCTGAAAAGCGAGCTTTCGGCTCTCTACCGGGCCCCAGGCCGCCACTATCATAACCTTGCCCATATCGAGGCGATGCTGGCGCTCGCTGGCGACTATCGAGAATTGCTCGGCGACCCCGAGGCGATCGAAGCGGCGATCTGGTTCCACGATGCCGTCTATGACAGCAAGGCCAAGGACAATGAGGCGCAAAGTGCTGCCCTTGCCGAGAAAAAGCTGGCGGGCCGCGCAAATCCTTCTCGCCTCAACCGCATCTCTGCAATGATCGTCGCCACCGCCACGCACCAGGTGCCGCCGTTCGAAGACGCGGCGGCCACACGGGACGCAAGTCTTTTCCTGGATATGGATCTGTCGATCCTGGGAGCCGCGCCGGACGCCTTCGACGCCTATGAGCGCGCCGTGCGGCGCGAGTACCACTGGGTGGAGGAGCCAATGTGGCGGGCCGGACGCAGTGCTGTCCTGAAGACTTTCCTCGCCCGCCCGCACATCTTCCACACCGAAGAGTTTCGCCAGCGCTTCGAACCGCAGGCCAGGGAAAACATGACGCGGTCATTGCAGGCCCTGCAAACCCCTTTGTGATCTTCGCCGGTGGCGCGCTTGCATGTCGCCCTATCCCGCCACGGGCGTTGCATCGAACAATGCACCGAGAAACGCCTGAACAAGCGAGCGCTGGGCGTCGGTCTTGCGATAGGCGACGCGGTGTATGGAACTGAACGAATAGGCCCTTGGCTTGATGGCCCGCATGTCTCCGGCGGCGACCCAGGGATCGGCAAAATGGCACGGCAGAAAGCCGATGAAGTTGCCCGACAGGATCAGCATCAACTGCGCTTCCATGTGCACGACCGATGCACTCGCCTTGGGATGGCCGACCAGGTAGAGGTCGTCGAAATGTCGATAGCTGCGCACCGAGAACCGCGCGGCGTCGACGGCGCCTTGATCGATCCTTGAATCGGGCATCGCAAAGAGAGGATGCCGGCGGCCGCAATAGAGAAGATGCGGTTCGCCGCAATAGTCGCGATAGACGACCCCAGGCGCTTTCTGCGACAGCGGCCCGATGACGACGTCGCGACCGCCATCGGCAACTTGTTGCTCGAGTTCGGACGGCGTACCCACCGAAAGGTCGATGAAGACGTCGGAATCGGGCCCCATGAAGCGGCTGAGGGCGTGCTGGATACCCAGTTCGCCACTGGTGAAGACCCCATCAGACGTGCCGACCCGCAAGCGGCCCGACAGGCTGCCGCTGGCTGCATTGATGCGATGTCCGAAATCGTCAAGGTCGCGGAACAGCTTCTGCGCCGCATCGTAGGTTGCCTGTCCAACCTCGGTCAGGCGGAATTGCTTGCGCCCGCGATGGCAGAGTTGGGCACCGATGCGTTTCTCCAGCTCCGCCAGATGCGTGCTCAGCGTCGGCTGTGACAGGTTGAGCGTGATTTGCGCAGCGGCGAACCCGCCTGAATCGGCCAGCGCCACGAAAACGCGCAGCAGGCGGATATCGATATTGTCCAGCCGGCGCATGCCATTCCCCATGATGCACAGAACGATACATCGATGTTATTCGATGTATCGTTCTAAATAAACTCATTTACATCAATGTCAGAAATCGCGAGCCTGTACGGAACAAAATTGGGGAACAATCATGAAACCGTTACTCGGCACCGCCTTGTCCGCAGCCCTGCTGCTCGCCAGTTCGCAGCTCGCCCTCAGCGCCGACCAGATCCGCATCCTGGCGCCGACATGGCTGGGATTTGCGCCTGTCCATATCGCCAGCGACCTTGGCTGCTTCACCGCCAAGGGCCTTGATGTCAGCATCAAGTTCGAGGACGACCTGACCAACGTCATGGCAGCGATGGCGCGC
>NZ_RZTC01000155.1:5547-8330 GCF_004023165.1 Mesorhizobium sp. M7A.F.Ca.MR.176.00.0.0
GGCGACATCGAGATGCAGATGCGCTCGGTCGGCGAATATCAGGGCCGCCCGCGCGACGCCTCGACGCCCGGCATCATCATCGGCACGATCGACGAATCCGTCGGTGGCGACGGCGTCATCACCGATGACAAGATCAAGTCCGTTGCCGATCTGAAGGGCAAGGTCGTCGCGGCCGAGCCCAACATCCCCTCGCGCCTGCTGCTGCAGATGGAGCTGAAGCAGGCGGGCCTGTCGCTGAAGGATCTGCAGATCAAGGACATCGCGACGGCCGATACGGGTGCGGTTTTCGTCGATGAATCGATCGCCGCGATCGCGACCTACGAACCGTTCATGTCGCAGGCGCTGAAGGCCTCGACCCGCACCGGTGCCCGCATGCTGATCTCGTCCAAGGATCATCGCGGCATCATCATCGACGCGATCATCGCCCGCAACGACGACTTCAAGGCGAACCCCGACAAATACGCAAAATTCCTCGGCTGCATCTATGAGGCGGTCGATTTCATCAAGGCCGAGCCGGAAAAATTCGCCGACATGGCGTCCAAGCATTTCGGCCTGACGCCTGCCGAAGTGACCGACATCGTCAACTCCAGCCTGTCCTACACGACGCTTGCAGAATCCCTGGCCTACATGGGCAAGCCGGGAGAAAAAGGCACGTTGCACGGGATATTCGACACGGTGATGGATCTAAACCTGGAGAACGGCGCCGCCGACAACAGACTGGTGGCGGCGGACCAGATCGACAGTTCGGCGATCAACAAGATCCCGGCGAAATAGCGGCCGCGCGGCCGGGCCGGCAGCTTGTCTCGGCTGTCGGCAGCGATGTCATTCCGGCTTACCGCCGGTGACGACCGTTCTTTCGATCATCCGGGGATAGTGATTTGTTCAGCAGCCTGTTCGTCTTCCGCGGTCGCGGATCGCCGATGCTGGAGTTCGCCGTCAGTGTCGCTGCGGCTGCGCTCGTTATTGCCCTGTGGGAGCTGGCGGCGCGCGCGGGCATCATTGCGCCGCAGTTCCTGCCGTCGCCGAGCCGCGTCGTCATTGCCCTGTGGACGATGCTGACCGAGCAGAACCTGCTCTGGCACGTCGCGGTCTCGACCACCCGTGTCTGGATCGCCTTCCTGCTGGCCGCCGTCATGGCGATCCCGATCGGCATCATGATGAGCAGCTACCGGATCGTCGGCGCCGCCCTGGAGCCGATGATCGATTTCATCCGCTACCTGCCGGTCCCCGCACTCGTGCCGCTGTCCATCATCTGGTTCGGCGTCGGCGAGGAGACAAAGATCTTCCTGCTCTGGCTGGGCACGTTCTTCCAGCTCGTGCTGCTCGTCGCCGACGACATGCGGCGCGTGCCGCAGGAATTCGTCGAGGTCGCCCGCACCGTCGGCGCCAATTCGAGGCAAGTCATGATCGACGTCGCCCTGCGCTGGATGGGCCCGACGCTGCTCGACAATCTGCGCATCACGCTCGGCTGGTGCTGGACCTATCTGATCATCGCCGAGATCGTCGCCGCCGATTCCGGCATCGGCTATGTGATCTGGACGGCCCGGCGCTTCGTCAAGACACCGGAGGTCATGGCCGGCGTCGTCGTCATCGGCCTGATCGGCCTTGTCACCGACCAACTTTTGCGCCTGCTTCACCGCCGGCTGTTCCGGTATCTGCGAGGAGCATGACATGACCGGATATGTTCAATTCATCGACACGGCCAAGTCCTTTGGCCCCGTCGATGTCGTGCGAAACACCAGCCTTGGCCTCGAGCGCAATTCGCTGGTCGTCTTCCTCGGCCCCTCGGGCTGCGGCAAGACCACCCTGATGCGCATGGTCGGCGGCCTCGACGAACCGAGTTCGGGCTCGATCCTGCTCGGTGGGGAAAAGGTCGTCAGACCGGACAGACGGCGCGGCATGGTGTTCCAGTCCTATTCGTCGTTTCCCTGGTTGACGGTCAAAAACAACATCGCCTTCGGCATGCGCTACAGGAAGGACCTCGGTGCCACCGAAAGAGCCGAGCGTATCAGCCACTATCTCAAGCTGTTCGGGCTCGCCGACTTTGCCAACTCCTATCCAAACCGGATTTCGGGAGGCATGCGCCAGCGGGTGGCCATAGCCCGCACGCTCGCCGCGGGTTCGGACGTGCTGTTGATGGACGAGCCTTTCGGCGCCCTCGACGCGCTGACGCGCGAGCGGCTTCAGGTCGAGCTGCGGCAGATCCAGATCCGCGAGGAAAAGACCATCATCTTCGTCACCCACGACGTCGAAGAAGCCGTATTTCTCGCCGACCGGATCATCCTGTTCTCGCGCCGTCCAGCCTCGATCGTCGCCGATATCGACGTGGCGGCAGAGCTTGGCCCGGACCGGCCGCTGGAGATTCGCGAAACCCAGAAATTCTTCGAGCTGCGCAACAAGGTCCTGCATCTGATCCGCAACGAAACCGGAGTGGTCGTATGAGCCTCTCCTTTTCCGGAAAGAAGGTCGTGATCACCGGAGCCAGCCGAGGCATCGGGCTCGGCATCGCCAAGGGCTTCGCCCAGGCCGGCGCCAGCCTGCACCTCATTGCCAACGACGCGGCCGTGCACGAACGGGCCCACGACTTGGGCGCCACAGGCACGGAGGCCGACATCGCCGACCGCGAGGCGGTCGGCGCGGCCCTCGAACCGATCTCCCGGATCGACGTGCTCATCAACAATGCCGGCCTCGAGCTGATGACGCCGATCACCGACAGCAGCGACGAGGCCGAAGCCGCCTTCCGGCGCATCATCGAGATCAACGTCATCGGCACGGCGCTTGTC
>NZ_RZTC01000155.1:8340-11497 GCF_004023165.1 Mesorhizobium sp. M7A.F.Ca.MR.176.00.0.0
GCAGGCGGGCGCTTCGATCATCAACACCGCCTCGATCTGGGGCCGCGTCGCCGAAGCGCGGTTCGGCGCCTACGTCGCCTCCAAGCACGCCATCATCGGCCTGACGAAAACCTGGGCCAAGGAACTTGGATCGAGGGGCATCCGCGTCAATGCGGTCTGTCCGGGATGGGTCCGCACGGAAGCATCGATGCGCTCGCTTGGCCGGATGGCCGAGCAAGGCGCCGTCAGTGAAGCAGCACTGCTCGAAGACATCGTCGGCGCGCAAGCCCTGCCCGGCCTGATGGAGCCGGCCGACATGGCCGGCACCTATCTGTTCCTGGCGTCGGATCTCGCGGCCAACATCACCGGGCAGTCGCTCGGCGTCGACAGGGGAGAAGTGCCTTGGTAACTCCATTGCACGGAAAACGCGCGCTGGTCACCGGTGCGGCCAGCGGCATCGGCCGCGCGACCGCGCTCGCCTTACGGGACGCCGGAGCCATGGTTCTCGGCTTCGATCTCAAGGCATCTGAAGGCGATATCCCGATCCTTGCCTGCGACCTTGCCAATGAGGCCGACATCATTGCCGCGGTCAAGCAGGGCGCGCAACGGATCGGCGGCTACGACATTCTGGTCAACAATGCCGGCATCCTCCAGGAAGCAGCGCTTGAGGCGATTTCGCTCGACCATGTCGACCGCATGTTCGCCGTCAATGTGCGCGGCGCCATCATCGTGGCACGGGAAGTCCTGCCGCACCTTCCCGATGGCGGCCGCATCATCAACATCGCCTCCGAGCTCGCCTATCTCGGCCGGGCGAGCGCCTCGGTCTATTGCGCGACCAAGGCGGCATTGCTCGGCCTGACCCGCTCCTGGGCGCGCGAGCTTGCGCCTCGCATCCTGGTCAACGCCGTGGCGCCGGGGCCGACAGACACGCCGCTTCTCGGTTTCGAGGCGCTGAGCGAGAGCCAGCGCGCGCTTGAAACAACACACCCGCTGGGGCGGATCGGCCGCCCGGATGAGATCGCCTCCGCGGTGGTCTTCCTTGCCGGCCCCGGCGCCACCTTCTTCACCGGACAATGCCTGGGCGCCAATGGTGGCGCGGCGATGCTTTGAAATGGGATGATCATGAAAGACCGAGTTTTCCTCGCTGAACTGCCATGGCCCGAAGCCGAGAAGAGGATCGCCGCCGGCGCGCCTATCTTCCTGCCGCTCGGCTCGACCGAACAGCATGGCCACCACATGGCGATGAATGTCGATGTCGTGCTTCCCACCGCCATCGCCGAGACAGTGGCGAAGCAGGTCGGCGGCCTCGTCGCGCCGACCATCGCTTACGGCAACCGCTCGCAGCCGAGAACAGGCGGCGGCCCGGCCTTCCCCGGCACGATCAACATCACGGCGCATACGTTTTCGCTGCTGGTCAAGGATGTGATCTGCGATCTCTATCGCCAGAAGGTCCGGCGCATCGTCGTCCTCAACGGCCACTACGAGAACATCGGCCCGTCGATCGAAGGCATCGAACTGGCGCTCGACGCCATCGGCCGCGAGCGTGCGGCGGATCTGACGATCCTGCGCATCGATCATTGGGAAATGGTGCGCACAGAGACGCTGGCGAAAGTGTTCCCCGATGGTTATCCCGGCATCGAGCTGGAACATGCGAGCGTCATCGAGACCTCGATGATGCTGGCGCTGCGTCCCGAGTTCGTCGATCTCGGCAAGGCACTGCATGACGGCCCGGCGCAGTTCAGGCCATATGATCGCTATCCCAAGCCGGCCGAGGAAGTGCCGCCATCCGGCGTGCTGTCGCTGACCGAGGGCTCATCAGCCGAAAAGGGCCGGTGGCTGCTCGACGACTGCGAGACCCGCATTGCGGAAATCGTCAAACGTGAATTCTTCTGAGGTGCCGACACCATGAGCAGCAATTTCTTCCAGCCGATCGACGCTTCCGCCGTTCCTCGCTTCGCCGGACTTTCGACCTTCATGAGACTGCCGGCCGTGGCAAGCGCGGAGGGGCTCGACATCGCGCTCGTCGGCATACCGTGGGACGGTGGCACCACCAATCGCGCCGGTGCGCGGCATGGTCCGCGCGAAATCCGCAACCAGTCGAGCCTGATGCGGCGTGCCCATCACGTCTCGGGGACCGAGCCGTTCAGCATCGCCAACGTCGCCGATGTCGGCGATCTCTCGGTCAATCCGATCAACCTGCTGGACGGGCTGAAGCGCATCGAGGACGGCATCGCGGCGATCATGGCAGTGGGCGCCATTCCGCTTGCAGCGGGCGGCGATCATCTGACGACGTTGCCGGTGCTGCGCGCCGTGGCCCGCAAGGCGCCCGTCGGCATGATCCATTTCGACGCGCATTCAGACACCAACGACCGTTATTTCGGTGACAATCCCTATACGCATGGCACGCCATTCCGCCGCGCCATCGAAGAGGGGTTGCTCGATCCCAAGCGCATCGTCCAGATCGGCATCCGCGGCTCGATATACGAACCCGGCGAACATGACTGGGCGATCGCCCAAGGCATTCGCATCATCTACATGGAGGAGTTCGTCAGGCGGGGCGCGGCCAGCGTCATGGAAGAGGCGCGCGGCATCGTCGGCGATACGCCCATCTATGTGACCTTCGACATCGACTGCATCGACCCGTCGATGGCGCCTGGGACCGGAACGCCCGAGCTAGGCGGCTTCACCACCCGCGAGGCCCAGGAAATGGTCCGCCTGCTCGACGGATTGACCATTGTCGGTGCCGACGTCGTCGAGGTGGCGCCGCCTTTCGACCTGGGCGGAATGACGGCGCTCGCCGGCGCGACGATGATGTTCGAGCTGCTGTGCGTGATGGCGAAGTCGGTTCAAGCAGCGAGAGCGCCGGACTGAGCACAAGCATCAAATCCGCCTGATGCATCGCCGTCCGCTCAGAGCGGATTCTCGGCATAGAACTCCAGCACGCGCTGCTTGAAGGTCTTGTCCCCGACGGCCAGCATATGGTCCCGGCCCTCGATGTGAAAGGCGCTGGCGTTCGGCATCAACGCTGCAAGCTCATCGGGCGAGCCGCCAATGTCGTCGGTGGTTCCGACGGCGACCAGCGTCGGCTGGGCGATTCGCGCGATATCCTGCTCGCTCAGCAATTCCCGCGATTTGGCGATGCAAGCGGCCAAGGCCCGGCGATCGCTGCGGGTCTGGT
>NZ_RZTC01000156.1:0-11420 GCF_004023165.1 Mesorhizobium sp. M7A.F.Ca.MR.176.00.0.0
GAAATGGCTACCTCGAGTTCATGGTTTCCAAAAGGCGACGCTGCCGCACTTCCAAGCCGATAGTCACCCCTACATCAGCCAGGAAGTGACTTAGGTAGTCACGAATACGGGCAGCTCATTTTTCACGCAGCCCTGCCACAAGGCGTGGAAGCGCACAAAACAGTTCCCATGGAGCGCCACTCTTTCAGCTTCGAGGACATGCAGGCGCCCTCCAAGACAGGCACCTCGCTACCCGAGGGAAATTTGAACCATCTCCAACGCGCTCCAAGCGCCTGCTCCGACGAATTGTCAGGGAATACTAATTCCGGCTATCCGGAACGAACTACTCAGCTTGGGCTTTGCCTAACCGGGTTAACACCCGTGTCGCTAGCAATCGCAGTATGGTGCCGCGAACGAATGCGGCCTCGGTCGTTTGGAGTAGCTCGCCCGCGAGCGCGTAGGTGCTGCGACAACACACTGTTCGAAGGGAACGAACAGCGGATGCGAAGATTAGGCATCGATCTTCATCAATGCGGAGCCGAACATGCGCCAACAATCTCTTGCCCGCCTTGAGGCGCTCATTGCGACGCCGTCGCCCAGCGGCTTCGAACAGCCGGTGGCCAAGCTCTACCGTGAGTATGTAGGCGAGTTCGCTGACAAAGTGACTACGGACGTACTGGGCAACGTCAGCGCGGTCATCAACCCCCAGGCGCCATTCCGAATGATGTACGCTGGCCACATGGATGAGATTGGCTTCATTGTCCACTATATCGACGAAGAGGGCTTCCTGTTCTTCAACACGATTGGCGGCACAGACGTCGCTACAGAGATCGGGCAGCGTGTCTGGGTGCACGGTGCTGAGCGAATTGCGGGCGTGATTGGCCGCAAGGCGATTCAGACGTTCAAATTGTCCGATAGCAGCCAGACTCCCAGCTTGAAGGATCTGTGGATCGATATAGGCGCCACGTCGCGGGAAGACGCGGAAAAAGTCGTGAAAATTGGCAGTCCGGTCACTCTGAATGCAGGCTTCACGATGCTGCTTGGCGATCGCGCGATGGCACGTGCTTTCGACAACAAGGCCGGTCTCTTCATTGGCATGGAGATCGTGAGGCGGCTCAAAGAGGATGGCGGCCTGCATCCCGATGTGGGCGTGTATGTGTTGGGAACTGTCCAGGAAGAAATCGGCTCCAGGGGCGCGCAGACGGCTGCTTTCAATCTCGCACCGCACGCTGCACTTGCTGTGGACATGGGCGTGGCCATGGATTACCCGCTCGCCAAGCCAGAAGATCAAGGTCAGTTGGACCTCGGCAAAGGCCCCGGGATCTCGCAAGGTCCAAGCACCAACCCCGTCGTGTTCGACCTCCTCAGAGCAGCCGCTGATCGCCGAGGCATCCCGTATCAGTTACAGGCCTATGGGGACAAAAGCCCGACCGATGCCCGCCTCATGCAAACCAACCGAGGAGGTGCTGCCACCGGGCTCCTGTCCGTGCCATTGCGCTACATGCACACCCCATCCGAGGTTCTCAGCATTGCCGATGTCGAGGCGACGATCGATCTCGTATGCGCGTTTTGCCGCGAGGTGCGTCCCGACACGGATTTCACCCCATAGCGCGCCATGGCCTCGCGGATCGGCCACTGCGTCACCCAATGCAATTTGGAACAATCCTCGCTGGCGGATGTTGGGAAAGCCAACCCCCTGGAGGACTGCCAATGTTCATGCACAACAAGCGCCTGCAATACACCGTCCGCGTTTCGGAGCCTAATCCCCGCCTGGCCTGCATGATCATGGAACAGTTCGGTGGCGCCGATGGTGAGCTCGCCGCGGCGATGCGCTATTTCACGCAAGGCCTTGGAGAAGATGATCTTGGCCGTCGCGACATGTTGCTCGACATAGCAACCGAAGAACTCAGCCACCTCGAAGTGGTGGGATCGATAGTCACCATGCTCAACAAGGGGCTCAAGGCACAACTTGCCGAGGGTCAAATGAAAGAGGCGGACCTCTACCTGATGATCGGCGCCAGCGGTACGACAGCCAAGGAATCGATTCTGTTCGGCGATGCTCCCGCGCTTTGCGATTCGGCCGGCGTTCCCTGGACCGCGGCCTATGTCGACTCGCGCGGCGAACCTACGGTGGATCTGCGATCGAATATCGCGGCCGAAGCGCGCGCCAAGATCGTTTATGAACGCCTCATCAACATCACCGACGACCCGGGCATCAAGGACGCGCTCGGCTTCCTGATGACCCGCGAGATCGCTCACCAGAAGTCGTTTGAGAAAGCCCTTTACGCCATCGAAAACAATTTCCCGTCAGGCAAGCTCCCGGGCATCGAGAAGTATGCCAACCTGTACGTCAACACCTCTCAAGGCGACGGCGATGTCACTGGCCCATGGAATTCCGGCGAAGAGTGGGATCGCATCGATGACCTTGAACAGGTGATGCCTGTCGACGGCGGAGACGGCCTGGCAACTGTGAAGCTGGGCGCCAAAGACATGAAGGTGGTAGCCAAGATGGCCGAGCGTACTCTTTCCGATCCGGCTTCCGATCCGACCACAGGCGCTGATCTGGGCGCTGGCCCGGGAGCCGGCAGAACCAAGAACGCGGATTTTGGCGGCGCGGCAAGCATCCAGGAGGCCCCTGCTATGGCGGAGGCTGCAGTTAAACGCACATCTAAGCGTTAGTTCAGAGCCGAAGTCGTTTCGGGAGCAGCGACGTTCGGCGCCGGGTCTGGGAGCTGACGACGAAGGCAGGGCGTCCGACCAGCAACGAACCAGCGGGAGCGCTCGCATCGACATCTTAGTTGAATGTGGGTGAAGCACACATGGCCACCTCCGCACCACGACCAGATTCGAAGCGTGCAGAGCAGCCCGAGAGGGTCCCGCCCCACGATTGCGAGAACCGGTGCATTGTCGCAATCGGAGCCTCCGCGGGGGGCGTTGACGCGCTGAAGAGACTTGTCCGGGATATTTCTCCGGACATTCCGGCGGCCCTCCTCATCGTACAGCACGTCGGTCTCACGAGTTACCTCGGCGACATTCTCGGTCGCGCTGCCAACATGCCCGTAGCGAATGCCGCCAGCGGCACGAAGGTTAAAAACGGGCACATCTTCGTTGCACCGCCCGGAGCTCACCTGCTTTTACATGATGATCACATGCTGCTGCGGCGCGGGCCGCGGGAGAATTTGGCGCGCCCTGCCATCGATCCCCTTTTTCGATCAGTGGCCTGCAGCTTTGGCGGCAGCGTGATTGGTGTCGTGCTCACGGGCAGCCTCTCCGACGGGACGGCCGGCTTGCGCGCCATCAAAATTTGCGGAGGGGTCAGCGTGGTCCAAGATCCCGACGACGCTGCAGTACCCGATATGCCGCTGAGCGCCTTGCAGAATGTGGAAGTCGACCATTGCGTCGCCCTGTCCGAAATGGCTGGCCTGTTGCGCAGGCTTGCGTCCGAACTCGCAGGGCCGACACCAGAAATCCCGCCTGTCATCCGCCTTGAGGCTGCGATTGCTGCTCAGGAGCACAGCACAATGGAACAGACAGAACGCCAGCTTGGCATCCCCTCGACATTTGTCTGCCCCGAATGTCACGGACCGCTTTGGGAGATCGAAGACGGGCCGATTACCCGTTACCGTTGTCACACCGGACATGCATTCGGAGCGGACGTTTTGTTGCAGGCCCAGGCGGACGATGCGGAACAGGCCCTTTGGAGCCTTCTAAGAGCGCACCAGCAGCGGGCCGAGTTGGCGAAACGGACGGCGAAACGAGAAGCCGCTCGGGAAAGACATAGCTTGGCCAGCCAAATGGCTGCGCGAGCCGCGGAATACGAAGCCGACGCGAAACTTATTGAAGAGATCATCCATCGCCGAACGCCATAGCAATCGGTCCGATACCTCTACCCGGTTGGCGGACACTTGCCGGAGCCCGTTGTCCCCACCGAGACAGCAAATGTCCCTCAATGCTGGGGGCAATCAACGATTTTACTTCACATTAAGCGTCAGGCGACCGTCGCGCAGGGCGTCTGAAAGAATATTCGAACCATCTCCAACGCGCCTCAAAACGCTGATTTGTCTGGGAATTACAAAGTCCCGACGCGCTTTCGTTGTCGGGGAGCTCGCTACCCTCGGGATCAAGACGCCAGCGTCCGGCAAGGACGAGGTGCAGGAAGAAACGTGGCAACGGGTGTCTCCGCCAGCGGCAGTCCGGTTGCAATGGGCATATAGGGTTGTAAATAGTGTTTGCAATCTTACCCGCGACCACTTTTGACGTCGACAACGCTGGCTCCAAGTAATTAATAAGCTTTTTTAAACAATCTGCGATGTCCGCCTTCGGTCATACCGCTACGGTGGGAACACCTGCATGTGCAGCCTTATGAAAGAGAACAGGGGGCCGTTTGGCCTCTCTAGATGCCTTTTGCCAGTGGCTGCCGCCAATCCCTGAGTTTGTGCCACCGCCGAAGCGAGCCGACTGTTGTCGGTTTCGGGCGAGGAGAAGGCTTAGTGCGGTGAACCGATCGGCCAGAGTTCACGGATCCGGTCTTTCTTCCAAAATCGATGACAGAGACGCTTTGAGGAAAGAGCGTGCACAAGCTGTGTTGGCAGTTTGAGAATTCGCCGATATGCCGCACAACGGGAAATGCAACGCCGAGCCGGAACACGACCTGAGCAATTTCAGGGTCGCAGGAGGACAAGTAGCCGTGACGCAGAAGGGGATAACCTTGAAGGACGTTGCTGCCGCGGCCAATGTGTCGCGCGCTACGGCCGCGCGGGCGCTCAACAGCTACGGTTATGTCGGCGACGAGACCGCACTGCGGGTGCTGGAGGCGGCTGAAAGACTGGGCTATCGGGCCAATCTCGTAGCGCAGGCTCTCCGCAGCGGTCAGTTGCCGATCGTCGGCTTCGTGCCCGGCGACATCCAGAATCCGTTCTTCGCACGCATCGCGCACGACATCGAGGTGGAACTGCGCAAGCACCGCCACAACCTGCTGATCGCCAGCAGCGAAGAGAATGTCGAACAGGAAAAGGAGCTGCTTGAGAGTCTGCGCTCACTGAGCATCCGCGGCTTCATCTTGGCGCCGACCTCAGCGACTGACAGCGAGCATATCGTGCGGCTGGTGCGTGACGGCGCACCGGTCGTGCTGATCGACCGCGTCGTCAAGGAGGTGCACTGCGACAGCGTCGTCGTCGACAACGAGGGCGGCGCGGGCGAGGCCGTGGACTACCTCGTCGCCAATGGTCACAAACGGATCGGACTGTTGCGCGACGAATCCCGTATCTTTACCGCGCAGGAACGTCTTGCCGGCTACCGGAATTCTCTGCAATCGCATGGCATCGCGCTTGATGAATCGCTGATCAGCGTCTCGCGCTCGACAGTAGAACATGCCGTTGAAGCCACCATCCGCCTGTTCAGCCGCCGCAAACGTCCGACAGCGCTTTTCACGGTGGACAGCCTGATGACGCAAGGCGCTCTTCTGGGGCTGCGCTCGATGGGTCTGTCGATCCCTCATGAAGTGTCGCTGGTCGGCTTTGACGACTTCAATCTCGCCACCTTCACCGACCCGCAGATCACGGTCGTGGCGCAGCCTATCTCCGAGATCGGGCCGCTCGCCGCCAGGTTTCTGCTTGAACGGTTGGCCGGCAAGAAGATCGCGCCGCGCCAAATACGGTTCCCCACACGCCTGATCGTGCGCGGCTCGGTTGCTCAGTACAACCGGCGCTGACAGCAGCCGGAATCCTTCCATCTCAGAGAATTTCGTCGCGAGGGGCTTGCCAATAGCGAAACAGCGTGTCCATTATCCGCATGTGAGATCGATCTCACATCGGCCAGAACTGGTCGAAAACCGGTTAGACGGCCCGTTTAGGCTCGCGCCCGGGCAGGGGCCTGCCGCATCCGAGGACAAGGAAGACGACATGTTGAATTTCGATAGGGACCGCTTCGTAAGGATCCAGAGCGGGGCCGTTGCCATCGCCGGCGAAGCGCGCTCGCTCATGCGCACGCTGCTTGCGGACGGCGTCGAGAGGCTGTTTTTCATGGGCACCGGCGGCGTGCAGCTTCTCACTCTGCCTGCGATTGAACTGGCGAAGCGCTACTCCACGTTCCCGGTGAGCGCCGAATATCCGGCACAAGTGGTGCTCGATCCGCCGGCCGGCCTCGATAACAAGGCCGCGGTTGTCATTCCCTCGCTGTCAGGCACGACCAAGGAGGGCGTCGAACTCATGGCTTTCCTGAAAAAGCGTGGCGTGCGCACGATCTCGCTCACCGGCCATGCGGACACGCCGATCGCACAGGAAGCCGACCACAATTTCACGAACTTCGCCGAAGACGACACCTCATCGGAATCATTCTACCTGCAGACGCTGCTGATCGTCCTGGCACTGCTGGCCGAGCGCGGCGAATATGACAGTTTCGACGCTACTGTCGCGGAACTTCAGCTTCTTCCCGGCCTGCTCGCCGATGCGAAGGCCGCCTTCGAGGACAAAGCCGCCGAACTGGCCGAGACAATCAAGGACGAGACCTACCACATCTTTACCGGCGCCGGATCGGTGTGGCCGGAAGCCAACTATTACGCCATGTGCATCCTTGAAGAGATGCAGTGGATCCGGACCCGCCCAGTGCATGCCGCCGACTTTTTCCACGGCACGCTCGAACTGGTCGAGCCCGGCGTCAGCGTCTTCGTATTCAAGGGCGAGGATCGCCTTCGCCCACTCGCCGACCGGGTCGAGAATTTCGCAAAGCGCTATACGGACCGCGTCCGTACGCTGGATGCTGCCTCGGTCCAGCTGCCGGGCATCTCGCAAGAGGTGCGCGGCATGATCTCACCGGTACTGCTCGCCACCTTGCTCGAGCGACTGAGTGCGCATCTCGAAGTGCTGCGCAATCACCCCCTGACCACCCGTCGCTACTACAAACGCGTTGAATACTGATCCCCTCTCACCTCTGAAGGAGCTGATTATGAAACGTTCGCTGCAAGTCGTGGCGGTCACAGTGGCCGCGGTATCATCATTGGGCTTTTCGATATGCGGCAGTTCCGCCGCTTCGGCGTCGGTTGCAGCCGATCCCAACGCCAAGGTGGAGTACACCGGCACACTCTCGGTCCTGACCAAGTTTGGACTTCAGCAACTCTCGCCTTACTTCGTCCACCTGGCGCAGCAGTATGAGAAGCTCCATCCGGGCGTGAAGGTCGAGCTCATCCAGGAGAGCGACGACAGCGTGAAGGGCAAGACCAAAACCCTTGTTGCTTCGAACTCGCTGCCCGATGTCTATTTCTCCTGGACCGGCAGCTGGGGCGGTAATTTCGTGCGGGGCAATCGCGCCGTCGACCTGAGCGCGGTCATCGGTCCCGACACCGAATGGGGCAAGACGCTCTCTCCCGCGGCCGTCAAGGCGTTTCAATACAATGGCAAGTTCTATGGCATCCCGCTTTATCAGGACGCCAAGTTCATGGGTTACAACAAGCAGATGTTCGGAAAGCTCGGCCTGAAGGCGCCAGCCACTTTCGAGGAATTGCTGACCAGCTGCGACGCCATCCGTAAGTCCGGCGCGACACCGATTTCGTTCGGTAACAAGGAGGCCTGGCCGGCAATCCACTTTGCCGGCCAGTTGCTCGCCTACAATGTGCCGCAGGCAACGCTGGAACGCGACTTCGATCCGGCCACGGCTGAATATACCGATCCGGGCTATGTCGCGGCGCTCAAGCAGTTCAGCCAGCTTGTCGAGCGTTGCACTGACGGCGCTGGCGTCAACGGTACATCCTATGCCTCGGCTCTCCAGGCGTTCACCAACGCGCAGTCGGCCATGTACTATCAAGAGATCATCGAGTTCGATCAGGCCGCCACTTCGGATTCGGCGCTGAAGCCTGCCGATTTCGGCTTTTTCAGACTGCCCGTACCGGCTGGCGCCAAGGGTGACCTCAAGTCGATCGAGGGCGCGCCGGAGGGCTACATGATCAATGCGGCGTCGAAAAACATCCCGCTGGCGATCGATTTCATGAAATTTGTGACGTCGAAGGAAAACGCGCAGATCCTGTCAGCACCGCCCTATGGCCAGCCGAGCGCCACCATCGGCGGCGCCTCTGAATCCAACATGAGCGCCGCCGTGGTGGACGGCCTAAAGGACATCAACGCGGCCTCGTACCTCATGCCTTGGTTGGACACCGCCAACCCGCCGCGAGTCGCTGCCGTCTGGCTGTCCAGTTTGCAGGCGCTAGCAGGCGGCTCGATGACACCCGAGCAAGTGATGGACGAGGTGCGCAAGGCCGCATCCGCAGCCAAATAAAGCGGATCATGGCCAGGGCATCGGACATAGTAGAGAGCGGCGCCGTGGTTCACGACGCTGCCACATCGCAGAGGCCAAGAAGCCTGCGGGTGCGCTTCGGCAACCTGCTGTCGTTTCGATGGGCGGCAGCGGCACTGATCCTCATCGGCTGGTTCGTCTATTATCCGATCGTTGACAACTTTATCGTCAGCACCACCGATCAGGACATCTATACCGGCGAGGTGAGCAATGTCGGCCTCGCCAATTACGACCGGCTTCTGCACGACCCAGTCGTGCTGGTCGCGCTCTGGAACAATTGCCTCTACGCCGTCATCTCCGTCGTGTTCCAGGTCTTCGGCGCGTTCCTGCTGGCGGCGATCATCGAGGATCTTAGGAGCGAACGCTGGCGCCGTCTGTGGCGCGCCGTGTACTTCGTGCCCTCCGCCATCTCGATCACCGTGACCGGCCTGCTGTTTTACTTCATCTACCAGCCGCAAATTGGTCTGCTGGACGCGGTTCTGAGCCGCGCTGGTCTCAGCCAGTTCGTCATGCCCTGGCTCGGCAACGAGCACACCGCCATCTACGCCATCATTGCCATGAGCCAATGGCAGGGCTTCGGCTATTCGACGCTGCTGTTTGCCATCGCCATCCAGAAAATTCCGCGCGACCTCTATGATGCCGCCACAATTGACGGCGCCGGACCGCTTCGCCGCTTGTGGAGCATCACCTTTCCGCTAACCCGGGAAATGACTGGGCTGATGATCATCGTCACCATCGCCGGCGCTTTCCAGGTCTTCAACGAGGTCATGGTGATGACCGCGGGCGGGCCAAACAACAGCAGCCAGGTGCTGGGCACATGGCTCTACCAGAAGGCATTTATCGAGGACAATTTCGGCTATGGCGCGGCGATAGCGGCCGTCATTTTCGTGCTGACCATGCTCACCGGCGCGGCACAGCTCTGGTACACGAAGCGTCGCCGGGTGCAGCTATGAGTGCGGCGGTCGCAGTCGGGCGGGCCCGGCATGTCAATCTATGGTCGGTCATTGCCAGGACATCGCTCTATTCGTTCCTGGTCTGCCTCGGTGTCGTGGTCATCTATCCGCTGATCTGGATGGCGCTCAGCGGTTTCAAGGACAATGCGCAGATCTTCGGCGATCCCTTCGCCCTGCCTGCCCATTGGTCGTGGAACAATTATGTGCAGGCCTGGAACCAAGGCGTTCGCGGCTATGTGACCGTCTCCGTCCTGGTGACTGTCGCCTCCGCCATATGCACCGTGCTCATCAGCGCCTGGACGGCCTTCGGCCTGACCCGGACAAGAATGCCGGGAAAGCCGCTGGTTGTGGCGATCGTGCTGGGCGGGTTGATGCTCAGCCCGACGGTGGCGATCATTCCGCTGGTGAAGATGCTGCAGGCGCTCGGGCTCTACAACACCTACTGGGCGCTGATCATTCTCTACACGGCGTTCCGGGTGCCGTTCACCACCTTCCTCATCCGCGCCTACATGGTGGATCTGCCCAGCGATCTCGACGAGGCCGCGACGATGGACGGCGCAAGCGAAGGCCAGATATTCTGGCGCATCACCCTGCCATTGTGTCGCCCGATCATCATCTCGTGCGTCATCCTGCATGTCCTGTTCGCCTGGAATGAGTATCTGTTCGCCATGATCTTCACGAGTGGCAGCGACGTGCAGACGCTGCCGGTCGGCCTCACGTCGATCATGGCAACGCACGGGACCAACTATGCCGTGGTCTTCGCCGCCATGACGATTTCCGCCTTGCCCATTGTGATCGTGTTCTTTGCCGCGCAGCGCTACTTCATCCGTGGCCTGTCCGAAGGCATCGGCAAGTAATCATTCCGCGAAAGGACCCTTCATGCCGCAGCTTGCGTCCCACCAGCTGATCGGAGCCAATTTTAGCTTCCAGCACTTTCCGTTCGAAAGGGTCGCCAAACTGATCCGCGACTTCGGGATGAACGAGATCGAATTATGGGGCATTGCCCAGCACCTCGACCTCTTCCACGCTACCGACGCGCGCATCGATTCTGTCCGCCGGACGCTCGCCGACAACGGCCTGTCTGCTTGGTGCTTCACTCCTGAGCAGGTGCTGTATCCGATCAACATCGCCTCGGGCGACGCGGATCTGCGCCGCGACAGCATCAAGCGGTTCTGCCATGCCGCTGATATCTGCGCAGCGCTGGGCGCACGCTATCTGTTCCTGACCCCCGGTCGGGGCTACGAGGACGAAGCCACAAATTCGGCATGGGATCGATCGGTGGAGGCACTTGGCTCGATCGCCGCACATGCCGCCCAAGTCGGTCTGCGCTGCCTGCTCGAGCCCATGCAGCGCTTCGAGAGCAACATCGTCAACGACGCGGCAGGTCTGCGCCGAATGCTGGACGCGTTGCGCGCAGACAACATCGACATCGTCCTGGATTGCGTTGCCATGGCCACCGCAGGCGACACCGTGGCCAGGTATGTCGATCTGTTCGGCTCACGGCTGGCACACGTCCATCTTGTCGACGGCACACCAGGCGGACATCTGGTGTGGGGCGACGGGACGCTGCCGCTCGGCGACTATGTGAGCGAACTGGCGCTCCTCGGCTATGCGGGAAAGCTCACCTTCGAGCCCTTTGGCAACGGCTCCTACGCACTGGATCCGGTGAGGGCCTGGACACGCTGCCTCAGCGCTATCGAGCCTTATCTGAATCGCGCAACGGTGCCAGCATGAATGCGCCGAAGCTGGTCGCGGTCGGCGACAATTGTCTTGACGCCTACCTTACCAACGGTCTGCTCACGGTCGGCGGCAATGCGCTCAACGTGGCCGCGCAATGGCGACGCAATGGCTGGGCGGCACGGTATTTCGGCGCCGTCGGCGAGGATCCAGAGGGCGAGGTGGTGCTTTCCGGGCTTGCCGGCGTTGGCCTGTCGCCGGATGATGTCGAACGCCGCCCTGGTGACACCGCCGTCACCTTGCTTCGCGACGAATCCGGCGACCGGAAGTTTCTCCACGAATCCTTCGGAGTTGGTGAAAACTACATGCCGACGCCGGAGCACTATACGGTTGCCGCCGCCGCTGATTGGGTGCATCTCGGCACCAACGCCAACAAGGACCTCGTTCGCCGATTGGTCGCGGATGATATCCCGTTCAGCATCGACGTCTCAACGGCGCACCTGGCGCTGCCGCTCGACGGCGTGCCTC